>NZ_JBEOYB010000009.1:0-144433 GCF_040296845.1 Streptomyces sp. NPDC001985 | reverse complement strand
CATCCTACAACTTCTCCTCGTCTTTCCTGGTGGTCTGCCTGTTACGGTTGGGCGCGGGGGTGGGGCGGGCCGGGACGCGGCGGGTGGCGCCCCCGCCGCCCCCCCCCCCCCCCCTCGCCGGGGGTGCGCGAGGCTGCACTCTCGTAGGGAACAGCCAAGAACAGGGAGCCACCGACGTGACCGCGACACCCGCCTTCTCTCCGCAGCGCCCGATCCGGGTCTTCCTCCTCGACGACCACGAGGTCGTCCGGCGGGGTGTGCACGATCTGCTCGGCTCCGAGCCGGACATCGAGGTGGTCGGCGAGGCGGGCTCGGGCGAGGCGGCCCTGGTGCGGGCCCCGGCGCTGCGCCCGGACGTGGCGGTGCTCGACATCCGGCTGCCGGACGGCGACGGCATCTCGGTCTGCCGGGAGCTGCGGTCGCGGCTGCCGGGGACGGCCTGTCTGATGCTGACGTCGTTCGACGACGACGACGCCCTGCTGGACGCGATCATGGCCGGGGCGGCCGGGTATGTGCTGAAGCAGATCAAGGGGTCGGATCTGGTGGCGGCGGTGCGCACCGTGGCGGCCGGTCAGTCGATGCTCGACCCCGCGACCACGGCGCGGCTGATGAACACGCTCAGGGCGCCGGCGGAGCCGAGTGCGGAGGAGTCGCAGCTCGGCGAGTTGACGGACCGGGAGCGGGAGATTCTGGCGCTGATCGGGGAGGGGCTCACCAACCGTCAGATCGGGGCCCGGCTGTACCTCGCCGAGAAGACGGTGAAGAACCACATATCGCGGCTGCTGGCCAAACTGGGTGTCGAACGCCGTATCCAGGCGGCGGTGCTGGCCACCCAGTTCAACCGCCCCGCGTGAGCCGCCGGGCCCGGGTGCGCCGGCACGCGTGAGCCCGGCCCGGGTCACCGACCCACGTGAGCAGCCCCATGTGAGCCCGGCCGAGCGCGGCCCGCGTGGACGGGAGGCCGCGCGCCGGGCCCCGGCCGTCCGGGTCCGAGCGCCGGGCCCGGACGGCCGTCGAGGCCGCGGGAGACCCAGGGGTTCCCGTCCGGATCGGGCTGGATCAGTGAGCGGGGTCTGGTGCCGCGCGTCGCGAGACGGGGGTTCGAGCCACCGCGATGGGGGCACGTCCCGTGCCCGCCAGGGCACGGGGGGCCAGGGGCGAAGGACGGCAACGCGGCGAGGTGAGGTGCGGTGCCAGGGCACGCGAGCCGGCGAGATCCCAGCGGAAGACCCGAGGCCCGGTGGTGCGGGTCCCACCGGCCCACCGGCCCGCCGCCGGGGCACGTTTCCGGCCATCCACCTCTCCGCTCCCCCCGGCCGGTGAGCCGGCGGGGGGCGCGGTCCGTGACACAGGGCACCCGTGTGCCGTCCCCCGCGCCACGGCTGGACGGCCGCCTCGCCTCCCCCGAGGAGAACCCGCATGTCCGGACCCCCCGTCCTCGAACTCCCCTCCGATGTCACCGGATCTGCCGCCGACCGGGCGCTCGGAACCGCCGTGATCGACGCCTGGCGCACCCATGGGATCTTCGCCGTCGCCCTCGGCGCCGCCCAGCGGCGGGCCGCGGCCGAGGCGATGAAAGCGAGCAGGCACTTCTTCGGCGCTCCGGCGCGGGAGAAGGCGCGGTGTGTCAGCGACACGACCTACAGCGGATACATCGCGCCGGGCGAGGAGCTGACGGCGGGCGTGCCCGACCGCCCGGAGGTCTTCACCGTGTGCAAGGACATCGGCCCCGGGGACCAGCGCGCCCTGTCGCGCTGGCCCTGCCACGGCCCGGTGCCCTGGCCCGACGCCGCCTACCGGCACGCGATGCTGGCCCTCATGGGCGAGCTGGGGTCGCTGGGCGACCGGCTGCTCGCCCTGACGGCACTCGGCCTGGGGCTGGAGCGGCCCTCGGCGCTCAAGGTGCTCACGGACGACGGCTGGCACCATATGCGGGTGCTGCGCTTCCCGTCCGCGCCGGCGCGGAGCGGCCGGGGCATCGGCGCGCACACCGACTACGGCCTGCTGGTGATCGCGGTCCAGGACGAGGTGGGCGGATTGTGGATACGGCCACCGGTGCCCGGTGAGCACCGCAACCGCAACTGGCTGGAGCACGAGAGCACCGCGGGCGTGTACGAGGACGACGAGCCCTGGTCGGAGGTGCCGCCGGTGCCCGGCACCGTGACGGTCTTCCCGGGTGACATCCTCCAGTTGCTGACCGGCGGCCATCTGCTGTCGACCCCGCACAAGGTCCGCCTCGCCGACCGCCCGCGGTATGCCATCGCGTACTTCCACGAGCCCAATTTCCAGGCCCGGGTACGGCCTCTGCGCCATGCGCGCAGCGGCGCGGGACCGGACGCCGCGGAGCGGCAGGTGCTGCACTACGGCACCCACTTCACGAACATGTTCATGCGCTGCTACCCCGACCGGACCACCACCACCAGACTCCGCGAGGACGGGGGGCTGCTGCGGCTGGCGCGGCTGCGGGAGGGCTCCGGACTGGAGTGAGGCCGGAGCCCGTTCCCGGCGGCAGGTGCTCAGGGGGCGGCCCGGTGCCGGTCGCGCAGCCGGGCCCGCAGGGGCATGCAGAACCAGAAGCCGAAGAGCCAGCCGAGGATGACGGCGGCCAGCAGGGCGGCGAGGGCGCCGTGCATCACCACGGTGAGCACCAGCAGCACCGCGCAGGTGAGGGCGAGCATCAGCAGCACGAGCCCCCACAGGGCCAGTTGGCCCGACACCTTCACCAGCCGGTGTTTGCGTCGGGGGTCGGAGACCAGCCGGTGGAAGGGGGCGGGGGCGGTGAGCAGACCGAAGGAGCCCAGCGCGAGCACGAGCGCGGCGACATAGATCACCCGGTCGGTGGTGTCGAAGGCGGCGAAGCGGGGGGTGACGGAGACGGCCATCAGAAAGCCGAGCAGGAACTGGAGGGCGGTCTGGGCGACCCGTACCTCCTGGAGGATCTCGGCGTAGGCCTGGGTGCTGGTCTCGGTGGCCGCGGGCGGCGCCGGGGCTCCGGCCGCCCCGCCGGTCCCGGGTTGCGCCACGGTCCCGGGTTGCGCCACGCCCCCGGGTTCCGCCACGGCTCCGGGGGCCCCGGCGGCACCGGACGGCCTCGCGGCTCCGGCACCCCCGGCGACTCCGGACGTCCGCACCGGACGGGGCACGGGCTGTGCCGGTGCCAGGGACTCCCCCGACACCCTCTGGTGCGGAATCACCGCCCTTCCCCGTGTGTCCCGGACGGTCTCCCAGCGGGCCAGGAGCCGGGGGTCCTTCCCGTCGGCCGAGGTCTTCTCCCACCGGGCCACCAGAGACCCCCGGTGGGTGGGTGGGAGGTTCGGAACCGTGTCCCACATCTCCTGTGACGATGCGAGGGTGTCGTCGCTGCCGGACATGCCAACCTCCGGATGCTGAGGGGCTGAGGCCGCTGTTGCCTCACCATGTCCATCAGCACGGGCGCGAGTTCACCAAAGGTTCATCTGCTGTCCACTCTGACCGAAAGCGCTTTCTACGGTGGTGGCCCGCCCGGACCCCATCCGGCCCCTGACCAGTCGGCGGACCCGCCCGACCGGAAGCGGACGTACCGCGTTTCCGGCCGACGGGCCCGCCGGCACCGGTCGGGCCGTCGGCGCCTACTGATGGGGGATCACCGCGACGGGGGCGGCGGCGTGGTGGAGCACCGCGTGCGCGACCGAGCCGATCCGTCCGCCGAAGGGGGTGGCGCGCCGGATACGGCGGCCGACGACCACCAGGGACGCCCGGCGCGACGCGTCCACCAGTTGGTCCACGGCCTTGCCCGGACGGGCTTCCTCGATCACATCGAGCGCGGGGTACTTCTGCCGCCAGGGGCGCAGCGCCTCGGCGAGGGTGCGGGCCTCGCCATCGGCCAACTGGGCGTTCAGCTCGGGGTCCGGGGGGAGTCCGTAGGCGAAGTAGGGCGGCAGGTTCCAGCTGTGCACGACCCTCAGGGCCGTCTCCCGGCGGGCCGCCGCGTCGAAGGCGAAGGCCGTCAGCGCGTCGTCCGGGGCGTTGGCGTCGAGCCCCAGGACCACGGGGCCGTCCGTCTCGGGCAGCGCCCCCTCCTCATCGCCCTCCGGGGCGCGGACGAAGACCACCGGCCGTTCGGCGCGGGCGACCACCGACTGCCCCACCGACCCGAGGAGGAAGCCGCCGAGGCCGCCCAGGCCCCGGGAGCCGAGGACCAGCAGCTCCGACTCCTCGGCCGCCTCGGGCAGGACCTCGGCGGGGCGGCCGGTGAGCTGCCGCCAGGTGATGTCGAGCCCGGGGTGGCGGCGCCGCAGGGCCTGGGCGGTCTCGAAGGGAATCCGCTCGGACGGCTCGTCCCAGCGCTGCCGGGTCTCCCGGCCGAGGAAGGGCGCCTGCATCAGGGGCACGGCCTCCCAGACCTGGACCATCCGCAGCGCCAGACCGCGCAGCCGCGCTTCGCGGGCGGCCCACTCGGCGGCGGCCAGACTCTCTCGGGTGCCGTCGAGGCCGACAGTGACAGTGCGGGACATGGTGCACACCTCCTGGAGCGATGGGGATCGTCGACCGATCCCCTCTCCAGCATGAGCGTGCCCCCGCGTGCGCGCGAGGGGCCACAGGTCCCCGCGGTACGGGCCGCTTCTCCTCCCGCGCCGGTCCGGGCGGCCCCCGGCCCCGGCACGCCACCCGCCGCCGAAGGGCCGCCACCGCTCCGCACACGGCACCGAACAGAAAAACGGCCGCGGTTGCCTCCGGCGCACCTCCATCCGGCCCGGGGCCGCCACCCCGGCCCACGCTCCCCACCCGCCCACGGAGGCGGAACACACCCGCGCGACCGCCGGGTCGGGCCGGCCGAGCGAGGGTGGACCGGCACCGTGTTTCCCCACAACACGGCTGGTTGGCAAGGAAAATGACACACTCTCAGACCTGCCGAACCGGGCCCGCCCGGATGTCCGCTCCCACCCGGGGGCGGAGCCCTCCGGCCACCCCCGCACCCCCGCTCCGGGGCACCGGACCCCACCGTCACCGGCCCCGCCTCATCCGCGCCCCCGCGCGCACCGGTTGTGCGGATCGGGCGGGAGGGTGACGGAGACGGCCTCATGGTGAGTAGCATCCGGCAGCGACACACCAGGTACGAGGAGAGTGAGTTGCCGTGGCCAACGAGCCGGACAACGCCCCCATCCAGAGCAGGTACGCACAGCGGTTTGCCGCCGACCTGGAGGCGAACCGCACCGAACAGGAGAGTGTCTCCGCGCAGATCACGGAGCTTCAGGAGCGGCTGACGCGCCTGCGGGCCGACGAGAGCTGGCTCTCCGGCATCCAGGGGACCCTGCCCTCGGAGGAGGAGCGGAGCACACCCGCCGGCAAGGAGGCCGCACCGGCCGCCGGCGGGGAGAGCCCCGCACCGGAGGCGCCCGCCGAAAACCCCGCCGAGGCCACCGCCTCCCGCCCGGTCCCGAAGCCGCGGCAGGGGAAGCCGGGTGCGAAGGACACCGCCGCCCCCGCCGCGCGCGCCAGGAAGGCACCGCGCGCCAAGGCTGGAGGCAAGGCGGCCCCGGCCGTGAAGAAGGCCGCCGCCAGGAAGACCGCGGCGGAGGAGAAGCCGGCCGCCACGGAGAAGCCCGCGGAGAAGCCCGCGGCGGAGCCGCCGCTGCACGAGGTCGTCCTCGGCCTTCTCCTCGCCCACGCCGGCGAGCCCCGCATGGCCCGCGAGGTCCACACCGACCTCCTCGCCCGGCACCCCCGGCGCAAGACCTCCATCCAGGTGGTGCGCAACAACCTGGAGACCCTGGTGAAGAAGGGCGTCATCGACAAGGAGCACAAGCAGGGGTCGGCGATGTACACGGCGCAGAAGCCCTCGGGCGACACCCCCGCGGCCGGGACCGCCGCGGACGACGGCGGCGCGAAGGCCCCGGCACAGGTCTGACCCCGGCGGCGCACCGGAGTACGGTCATCGTGCACCGGGCGCGGTGCGCCGCCGCCGGTTCAGACCTCGGTCATCACCTGATCCAGTGATTTGCGGATCAGATCCGGCACCTGGCAGTCGGGCGCCGGGTAGCCGACCGGGATGACGGCGAAGGCCTTCTCGTTCACCGGCCGGCCGAGGACCTCGGAGAGGAAGCGCATCGGGCTCGGGGTGTGGACGAGCGCGGCGAGACCGGACAGATGCAGCGCCGTGAGCAGCATGCCGACAGCGATACCGACGGACTCGTCGACGTAGTAGTGCTTGCGTCTGGTGCCGTCCTCGCCGAGCCAGTAACGCTGCTGGAAGACCACGATCAGGGCCGGGGCGTCCGTGAGGTGCGGTTTGACCTCGTCGGTGCCGAGCGGGCGCAGGGCGGCGAGCCACTCGTCACCGAGGCGGCCGTCGTAGGAGACCCGCTCCTCCTCCTCGGCCGCCTCCCGGATGCGCCGCCGCACCCCGCCGTCCTGGACCAGTACGAAGGTCCAGGGCTGCTGGTGGGCGCCGGACGGAGCGGTGGCCGCGCAGGCGATCGCGTCCCTGACGGCCTGGACGGGCACCGGATCGGGGGCGAACTGCCGTACCGTGCGCCGCTCGTCCATGCGGGCGCGCAGCTCCGCGGCCCGGGTGAGGGACTCCGCCGGGGCCACCCGGGCGGGGCGGTAGGGGACGGGGCGGTAGGGATCGCCGTGGGTGGGGCTCCAGCGCTGTGTCGGTGTGGGCATGCAGGCGAGTGTGCCGGGTCCCTGGTCCCTGGTCGAGGGTGCCGGCGGCCCGCCGTGACCCCGGCGCGGCGCGCGCGGATCAGAGGAGTCCTCTGGCCTCGCCGGCCGTGGGGAGGGTTCCCAGGGTGCCCTCGTGGAGGTCGCCGAAGACCTCGATGCGCAGCGACTGGTCGATGCCCCCGACCCTCAGCGGGTCGAAGCCCGCCGCGCGGATGAGACCGGCCACCACGTCCCCGGCCTCGGTGTCGTCGGTGGCGTAGAAGCCGACCGCGCGGTCCGGGGTCCGGTTGGCGGCGGTGCGCAGGGAGTCGGCGACCAGGGTGCCGAAGGCCTTGACGGGGCGGGCGCCCGGGGGCAGCAGGCCCGCGATGACCGCTCCCGACGACTCGTTGTCCGGGAGCGTCCTGGTGAACCCGCCCTTCCCGTCGGGGGCGATCGGGTTGGAGGGGTCGACGACGATCGTGCCGTTGAGGCGGTCGCCGTACCGGGCGACGAGTTCCTTGATGGTGTCGAACCACACCGCGAGGATGAGGACGTCCGCGCGGTCCACCGCTTCGTCGACGCTCACGGCGGTGGCCCGGTCGCCGAGGCTGCCGGCCAGCTCCTCCGTCCTCCCGGGGTCACGTCCCGCGAGCAGGACGGTCTCACCGCCCTCGACCAGGTCCGCGGCCAGCCGCGATCCGATGTTGCCGAGGCCCACAATCGCTGTTGTCACGCTGGCGCTCCTGCCGGGAGGGTTGGGTGCCGTCTGTGGGTCAGTACACCGTCAGCGCGGCCGGCGGGCATACGGAGGGCAGCCGGCCGGGTGAGCGCGCCGTCCGCCGGAGTGCTTTCCCCGACCGGGCCCCGGAGAGACCGGAAGGGCGACGACACCCCGGCGTCCGGTGGGCGGTCCGGTGGGAGCGCGGGGCGCGAGCCGGGCGGGGCGGCCCGGTTCAGCCCGGCCGGGGTGTCCTCCGGGGGCTCCGGGCGGGGTCGGGCGGGTCGTGTCCGGGCCGGCCCGCCGGCCGTACCGCTCGACGTCGATCCGTGCTAAGTCCAGGGGTCCGGCGGGGGGTTGCCAGCCTCACCCGATGAGCAGCGACGCATCGATCCGATCACGGTGGCCGCCGAGGTCTTCGGGGCGGGATCGCGGCCCGCCGGACGGGGCGGTCGCCCCGGTCCCCCCGGCCGGCCCGTCCCCCGCGCACCCGACCTTCCCCGGAGGAACCGACGCATGGCCGCACCGCACACCGCCGATTTCTGGTTCGACCCCGTCTGCCCGTACACCTGGATCACCTCACGCTGGCTGATCGAGGTGAGCCGGGTGCGGCCGGTGACCATCCGCTGGCGGGTGATGAGCCTCTCGGTGCTCAACGAACACCGGGACGACCATCCCGAGGGCGAGTGGGAGGAGTACATGTGGGCGCCGGTACGGGTGTGCGCCGCCGTGGAGGAACGGTTCGGCGAGCGGGCCCTCGGCGCCCTCTTCACCGCGATGGGCACCCGTTTCCACCTCAGGGGGGACTGGGGGAACCTCACCGGGGCCCTCTCCGACGCCGGACTGCCCGAGGAGCTGGCCGGGGCCGCCGGGTCCACCGCGTACGACGACGCGATCCGCTCCTCGCACGCGCGGGCCATCGACCTGGCCGGCGGCGATGTGGGGACCCCGGTGCTCTCGGTCGCCGGGGAGGGCGGTGCCCGGACCGGCTTCTTCGGCCCGGTCGTCTCCCCGGCACCCACCGGGGAGGCGGCCGGCCGGCTGTGGGACGGCTTTCTGCTGCTGGCAGGGGTTCCGGGGTTCCACGAACTCAAGCGCCCCCGCACCGGGGAGCCCCGGTTCGACCTGCCCGGGTGATACGCGCGGGGAGGGGCCCCTTCACCCGATACCCCGGGCGGGCGGGGCGGACCCCGGGGCCGCCGGTCGGCGACCGACGGCCCCGGGGCGCTGTCGGGACGACCTGGGGAGTTTCTTTCGGATCGGGCCGGATCGGTGAGCGGGGTCCGGTGCCGTGGATCGCGAGGCGGAGGAGGGAGCCCACGCGGAGCACAGGCGACCGACGACAACGCGGCGAGGCGCGGCACCAGGGCTCGCGAGCCCGGCACGATCCGAAAGAGACGACCTAGAGCGCCAGATGGGCGGCCACGCTCCGCAGGAGTTCCTCGGGAGCGGTGGATTCGGCCACTTCGGGGATGTCCACCTCGTGGAGCCGCTGCCCCTCCCCCGGCGCGATGACCGCGTACCCGCCGGACTTCCGGGCCTCGGAGGCGTGCCCTTCCTGCACGGCGACCACCTCACCGCTCTCCTCGGTGATGACGGTGTACTTCATGAGAGGCCCCCGCCCTGCAGGTTGTGGGTTCCCGCCTCACCGCCGACGTTCCTGATGGTCACGCCGTACTCGGTGTATCCGGCGCCGGTTCTCCGCTTGCTGTGGTTGAACGCGATGTGCGCGGGGCCGTTGCCCGACGGTTTGACGTCCGGCCAGGCCGCCTGGGCGCCCCGGTCCTCGCCGTTGCCGAAGATGAACCACCAGGTGGTCTGGGCACCCGCGGCCAGAGTGGTGACCGATCCGAAGTTATTGAATGCCACGACTTCTTCCTCTCGATATCGGAAGGTGAAGTTCGTCAGCCCGAAGGGCGCACACCTCATGGACGCAGCGGGCCCCAAGGCCCCTGCCAGGCGGCGGAATTCGAGTGGCGCGAATCCATCATGGCGGCTGCGCACAGGACCAGCCATCACCCGAAAGGAGGGATCTCCGCCGGGACCACCACGCGGGGCGGGCGGCTACGCGGCGCAGAACTCGTTGCCCTCGGGGTCCCGCATGAGCCACCAGTGCCCGGCGGGCCCGTGGTCGATCTCCTCGACGCGGACGGCCCCCAGCCCTTCGAGACGGGCCACCAGCGCGTCGAGGCCGCCGGGGTCACTGTGGATGTCGACGTGCAGACGGTTCTTGCCGGACTTGCCCTCGGGCACGTCCTGGAAGAGCAGCCGCCGGCCGTGCCCCACACCGCTGGTCTCGTCGAACGGGTCATCGGGGTGGCGGACCCCGGCATAGCCGCGGAAGATCCGGCGGCCCCGGTGCTCGATGACCGCGTCCTCGTCGATGTGACCGGCGGCCAGCAGTTGCTCGATGAGAGCGCTGGGGTCCTCCACCTCGTACTCCAGGGCCGCGGCCCAGAAGTCCGCGAGCGTCGCGGCGTTCCCGCTGTCGATGACCAACTTCCAACTCAGTGCCATGTAACTCGTTATATTGGTTACATGGCCTCCTCTGCAAGCAAGGGGCTGACGCTCCACTCGGGTGGCGGCGTCGCCCACCGGTTCGACCCCGGCGCGCTGTGCCTGGAGCTGCTGACCACCGGCGGCCCCGGCCCCTACCGCCGTTACGAGGTCCTGCACGAGCCCGCCGACCTGGCCGCCTGGGCGGACCGCTCCCGGCTGACGCCGACGCCCGTGCTCACCGTCTCCCGGCCCGAGGTGACCGAGGTGCGGAGGCTGCGCGACGCCCTGCTCCGGATGGTTGTCGCCCATATGCGCGGCGAGCCGTATCCGCCCGGCGATCTGGAGACCGTCAACGAGGCGGCGGCCCGGCCCGCCCTGGCACCCGCTGTCACACCGGCCGGGAAGCTGCGGTGGGCCGGCACACCCGACGGCACGCAACTGGCCGCCTCCGTCGCCCGGGACGCCATCGCCCTGCTGACCGGCCCCTTCGCACACCGTATCCGCGCCTGCGCCGCCGGGAACTGCGAGCTGGTCTATGTCGACACCTCACGCCCCGGCCGGCGCCGCTGGTGCTCCATGGAGCACTGCGGCAACCGCCACAAGGTGAGGGCGCTGCGCGCCCGCCGCGCCGATGAGGGGTGACCCCGCGCCCGTGCGCGGCGGTGTGCGCGGCACCCGGACCGGGCCGGGCGGGGGCGACCGCCGTCCCCATGGTCACCGCGGGGTGCCCCGGGCACCGAAAAGTGCGTTCTTCCACGTCGGCACGGGCTCTCCTACGGTTTCCCCGTAACCACGAGCGACCGGGAGGACCCCGGTTCGAGGCGAGCCGACGGCTCTCACCGCGAGGAGACGGACACACCATGGCCATTACCCTGATGAACCCCGAAGGGCTGCCGGAGATCGATGTCTACCGGCAGGTGTCCATCGCGACCGGGTCGAAGCTGATCCACACCGCGGGACAGGTGGCGTGGGACGCCGAGGGAACCACGGTCGGTGCGGGCGACCTCGCCGCTCAGGTCGAGCAGTGCTACCTCAACACCGCGACCGCGCTGGCCGCGGCGGGGGCGTCCTTCGACGACGTGGTGAAGCTGACCGTCCATGTCGTCGGCTGGACCCCCGACCAGATGCCCCGGCTCCTGGAGGGGATCTCCCGGGCGGCGGCGGCGCTGGGTGTCACCCCGGCGGCGCCCGCCACGCTCATCGGGGTCGCGGCACTGGACGTACCCGACCATCTGGTCGAGGTCGAGGCCACCGCGGTGATCGACTGATCCGCGCTCCCGGGGCACCGGGAGGGCCGTCCGGTGTCCGCTGCCGGGGGCACCCGTTCGGCGGTGGCCGGGGCGCGACATCCCGGGGCGGGCGGCGTGGCTCGATCATGATGGGCGGGGTGTGGGGAGGCTGTGGCCCAGGCGATCGAAGGAGGACGACATGCCCATGGACGCCGTCGCGCGGTTTCTGGAGGCGCTGAGCCCGGAGCACCGCGAGGAGGTCGTAAGGCGGCCGGAGGCCGAGCAGGAGCGGCTCGCCGCCGCCTGGGAGGCGGAGTTGGCGAAGGACGACTTCGACACGCTGGACGAGTTGTCGCCCCCCGCCGCCGAGAGCGAGGCGGCGCGGCGGGTCATCGGCGAAGGAGCGCCGGAACCGGAGTAGGCGGGCCGTTCCGCCGGCGCGGGCGCCCCGCCCGGAGCCGTTCCGGGCACGACGGCGGGCGGCGGGGTCCCCGGCGGTGCGACAGCGGCGCGACGGCGCTGCCCGGGCACCGCCGGGGTCAGGAGTCCGACAGGAGCGGGCCCAGCGGGCCGAGGTCCAGATTGAGGTCCCCCGGCTCCAGGCCGAACTCCTCGCGCAGGACCCCCATACGGTCCTCCAGCAGCATGAGCGTGAGGCCGATCCGCTCCTCCTGCGCCTCGCTGAGGTCGCCGGTCTCCACCCGCCGCAGGGCCTGCCGCTCCATCAGCTGGCGCAGCAGCTCCACGACGGTCAGCACCAGCTTGGCGAGGTCGCGCTCCACGGTGTCGGGCCGCATGTCGAGTGTGGGGCGCGGTTCGCTCACGGCGCTCCCCTTCCGGTGTCCCAGGGCGAGGGAACCTGTTCGGTGACCGAGCTGATGAGGGCGTTGAGATCGATCCGCACGAGATCGACGTCGGCGATGCGCAGGGTGAGGTCCCCGGTGATCACCACCCCGCCGGCCAGCAGCCGGTCCAGCAGATCGACCAGGGCGACCTGCCGGGCGGCGAGGGGGCCGGATTCGGGGGCGGTCACCGGAGGGCCTCCCCCGGGGCCGGGGCGGTGTCCGGACCCCGCGCGACACCGCCGGAGCCCGCGCCGCGGCCGTCGGCGGGGCCGTCGCGGTCCGGGCCGTCGGAGCGCGGTTCCTCGCTCTCCTCGCCGGTCGCGAAGGAGTACGGGGCCCAGGGGCCGGTCAGCTCCATCCGGACCCCGGGCTCGCCGGGGGTGAGCCGCCGGACCGTCTCGACGAAGGCCGCGCTCTCCTCGCGCGGGACGAGAAAGGCGGCGTTGAGGATGTTCTCCCCGGCCGCGCCGGACAGCTCGGCCCGCTGCGGCGGGTGCAAGCGCACACCCTCGGCGGACCGGCTCAGCTCCTCGTGGAGCCGGCGCGCGACACCGTCGGCGGACTGCCAGGAACTCTCCCGGGTGCGGCGCTCCCGCAGCCGCCTGCGCAGATAGTCCTGCCCGGTCTCCGGCCCGCCCCGGCCCGCGGGCGCGGGTCCGGCCGCGGCCTTCTCCGCGTACACCTTCACCCCCCACTCGACCCGGCCGTCGAGCCGCTCCAGGGTCCGGACGAAGCGGGAGCGTCCGGCGTCGAGCAGCCGGCGGACGCCGTCGTCGTCGTGGCAGACGGTGGCGAGCCGGAGCGGCAGCGGGCTGCCGACCGAGGCCACCGCGGCAACCACCGCCTCATGGGCGCGGGCGGTCTCGGCGAGCCAGTCGAGATCCTCCAGCCGCTTCCGCAGCGGGGCCTCGCCGAAGTCCTCGGCGGGCACGTCCGACACCACCGCCGTCAGACCGTCGTGGCCGAGCGGATAGGCCGGTGCCCCGGCCACGCCCCGCAGTTCCTCGGGCAGCGCGGCGCCGAAGGGGCGGGTCACGGCGTAGACGTAGCGCAGTCGGTTCATGGTGTGTCCTCGGTCGCGGTTCCCGGTGTCACGTCTTCTCCGTCCTCGTCAGCGCCTCCAGCTCCGCGACGCGCTGCTGGAGGCGTTCGTTCTCCGCGCCGAGTTCGTCGCGCCGCGTGCCGCCGGACGAGAGCTCACGGTCGTGCTCCCACCAGTCGATGCCCATCTCCTTCGCCTTGTCGACGGAGGCGACGATCAGCCGGAGTTTGATGGTGAGGAGTTCGATGTCCAGGAGGTTGATGCGGATGTCGCCGGCGATGACGATCCCCTTGTCGAGCACCCGTTCGAGGATGTCCGCCAGATTCGCGCCGCCGCCGGAGCCATAGGGGTCGGGGAGCCGGCCGGGCGTCGCCATGCTCACCTCCGGTCACGGCTCCCGGACGCGGCGTACTCCCGCTCGGCGGCCTCCTCGTCGAGGTCCTCGTCCGCGAACTCCCCCTCCTCGGCGGGGGCCTCCTCGTGCTCGTCCTCGTACACCTCCTCGTCGTCGTACTCCTCGCCCTCGGCGTCGTCGTGCTCGCCCTCGGGCTCGTGGTCCCCCTCCTCCTCGTACTCCTCGTCGGTCTCCTCGCCCGCCGGCTCGTCGTGGGACGACTCCTCGGCGGCTTCCTCCTCCTCCGCCATGGCGTCGTCATGGCTGAGCACCACTTCTCCGTCCCGGATCTCCCCGCGCCAGCCGTCCTCGGCCTCCCCGCGCAGGGTGATGTGGCGGGCGAAGTTCTTGAGGTCGAGCCGGACCCGGCGCCCCTGGGCGCGCCAGATGTTGCCGGTCTTCTCGAAGAGGCCCTTCGGGTAGTACTCGATGACCAGCAGCACCCGGGTGAGGCTCTCGCCCAGCTCGTGGAAGGTCACCACGCCCTTGGTGGTGCCCTTGCCGCCCTCGGACGTCCACTGGATGCGGCTGTCCGGTATCTGTTCGGTGGTACGGGCCTTCCAGCTCCGGCTGGACCAGAACACCTTCATCTGCCAGTCCGATGTGGTGTCGTCGGCGTGGCTCGCGCTCTTGACGCCACGGGCGAAGGCGGCGAAGTCCTGGTACCGCGTCCACTGGTCGTACGCCTCGCGGACCGGCACCCCGACATCGACGGACTCGATGATGACCACCGGCTTGCTGCCGCCGCCGCCCTTCGACTTCCCGCCGCCGGCGTTCTTGAGCGCCCGGGTGACGTTCTCCTTGAGATGGGAGGCCCCGACCTCCAGGGCGCCGCGCAGCGGGCCCTTGCCCTCGGCGGCCTTGCGGCCACCCTCCAGCGCCAGTTTGGCCAGCCCGGGGCCGCGGCCCTCCGCGATGTCGTTGAGCCTGCCGGTGGTGCGGCCCAGCATCCGGCCCGCCGACATCAGCGTCTGCTGCGCCTGCGCCGCCAGATAGCCCTGGGCCTCTTCCTTGAGCCGCCGCACGGCGGGGTTGTCCGCGCTCAGCGGACCGTTCTGGTCAGCCACGGCCACGGCCTCCCTCGGCACCGGTGTTCCCGGTGGACTTGGCGGGGTTCCGGGCCGCCGTCTTCTTCGCCGTCCGCCGGGCGGGGCGCGCGGTCTTCTTCGTCTGGCCGGAGGGGGCGCGGCGGGTGGCGGGCTTCTTCGCCTGCCGCGACCCGGACCCGGACCCGGACTCGCGCTCGGACTCGCGCGTTTCCTCCGACCCCTCGGGCTCCTCCTCCGACTCCTCCGACTCCTCGGGCTCCTCGGGCTCCTCGGGCTCCTCGGCCTCCTCGTCGGCCCGCTCACCGCCGGAGACCACTCCGTCGATCCGGTCCTGGACGCCAAGGGTCCGCTCGTGCAGCCGGTCGGCGATGCCTTCGAGCTGCCGGTTGACCAGCGCTCCGGTGGCGGCCTTGCCGACTCCGCCGAGGTCCTGGCGCAACTGGTCGCCGAGCTGCTTGAACTGCGGGTTCTCCTTCAGCTGGCGCGTCACCAGCTCGCCGAGGGCCGCCGGGCTCAGATTGAGCCGTTTGCCCGCCACCATGGTCGCCACGGCGAACGCGAGCTTGCCCTTCTTGGTACGCCCGAGTACATACCCCGCGCCCATCGCGAGGCCGATCACCACTCGTGAGTTCATCGTCCCTGCTCCCTGTTGTGCAGTGTGTCCAGCCGGTCGAGGAGCTCGTCCTCCCGGCGGTCGAACTCGGTCTCGTCGATCTCGCCCGCTTCGAGCTGCTCCGCGAGCCGGGCGAGTTCGTTCTGGATGACCGAGGGGTCGTAGTACTGCCGTTCCGCCTCGTCCACCACCCGGCGCAGCACCCACAGGGAGCCGCGCACGGGGGCGGCGGGCAGCTTCAGCAGCTCACCGATCAGCCCCATGCCCGCTCACTCCACAAAGCTGTAGGGCGGCAGCGGCCCGGTGAGGGTGAGCACCAGATGGGGTTGCTCGGTACGGAGTGTGTCCACGGCCTCCACCAGCGCGGCGGCGCCGTCCCGGTCCACCAGGTAGGAGATGTTCGTCAGCCAGCCCAGGCTCTGCGGACCGTCGTTGGACTCGCTGCACACCTGCTCCAGGGCACGCCTGAGAAGCTCGGCGTCCTGGACCTCCCTGGCCTGCACGGCCGCCGCGATGCGCTCCCCGAGCTGGACCTTCTGCTCGTGGGAGCCGCCCTGGGCGCTCCGCGCGGCGTCGGCCATGCGGCGCAGCTCCGGGTCGTCGGCGATGACGCGGCGCAGCACCGACTCCTCGTCATGGGTGGCCTTGACGTTGTACTCCACCTTGTCGGCGAGGGCGGCGAGCCGCTCGACGTAGTACTCCTCGCGCTCGGCGAGCACGGCCGTCAGGGACTCCTCGTCGGGCGACACACCGCCGAACCGCAGCGGCAGGACCGAGCCGTGCTCGCCCGCCCGGGTCAGGATGTGCTGGTGGGCGACGAGATCGCGCCTCTTGGGCCTGATCCGGTCCGGTGCGTCGCTGACGAGCGCCGCGATCCGGCCGTGGCGGATGACACGGACGCGCTGGGGCGGGTCACCGATGCCGTCCGCCTCCTCCGGGAGCTTCGGATGGGAACTGCTCGCTATGCCGTAGACGTAGACGCTCACTCCGATTCCTCCTTCTGCTTGCGGGCGGCGGGCCGCCGGGTGCGCGGCCGGGACTCGCTCTGCTCCTCGCGCGGGGAGCCTTCGTCACGCCCCTGCTGGAAGGAGTCCGCTATGGTCTGGGCCGCGCCGGAGAGCGCTCCCTTGGTCTTGCCGCGCGCGCCGGACTCGGTCATCTCCCCGACCAGGTCGGGCAGGCCCGGGTCCTTGCGCGGTCCGGACTCCAGGTCGAGCCGGTTGCACGCCTCGGCGAACCGGAGATAGGTGTCGACGCTGGCGACCACCACCCGGATGTCGATCTTGAGGATCTCGATGCCCACCAGGGACACCCGGACGAACGCGTCGATGACGAGTCCCCGGTCGAGAATCAGTTCCAGGACGTCGTAGAGGCCGCTGGAACCGCCTCCTCCGCCACTCTGCTGCTGGGTCGGCACAACAGTCATCGCTGGTGCTCCCTCCTTGCTCGGTGTGGTGCGCGTCCGGCCCCCGTGCGGGGCCGTTCCGCCGGGCTCGGTCCCTAGCGGGGATCGGCCCGGCCGCGCTCGTAACGGCGGACACGCCGGTAGCCGCTCAGTTCGTGGTCGCGGTCGAGGCTCACCTCATAGGTGGCGAGGAGACTCGCGGTGCTGGGCACCCGCTCCAGTTCGACCACTTCCACCTCCAGCGACCAGCCGTCCTCCGTCCGTACGAATGAGGTGACCGATTCGGCCTGCTGACCGGTGAGTTCCGACAGCTGTGCGCACGCCTTGCGCAGCACTGCGGTCGGGCCCGGTGTGGCCTGCGCGCTCCGGTCGTTCTCCTGGTTGTCGTTCTCCGTTGAATCAGCTGAATCAGCCATGACGCCTCCCGAGTGCGTGTTGCACGGTTCGGGCCGTCCAAACCCCGGGACCTGCCGTGAGGGGACGATTCCGGTTCCCGGTGCGCCGGGGCGCGGGCGCCATCGCTCGCCGGGCTCCCGCCAACTCGCCCGGGCCCGGCGCCCGTTGGCCGTCCACCGGCCAGCCCCGGCCAGATATGGAGAGGTGGAGACCTTTCTGAGTAAGAACCGTGTATCAAGTGTGGAGAGATGGCCCTTTCAGCTCGATCGTTTCCCGTACAGTGGCGCATCGCGTGGGGTTGCTGACTCCGAACGTCATCACCATGCGGGCTGGGGGGCCGGGACAGGTGTCAGGTTTTTTCGACGGAGTGTGGTCATGGATCGTCATGGCCGCGGGGGAAACATCGTGGCGTGAACTGATGCCGCTGGGCCTCGCCGGAGCGTTCGTCTGGGCGCTGTGGCTCTATCGGGCGGTGCTCTCGCGCTTCGCCCGGCCCGTGGTGAACGAGTTCCGCACCACGGTGTCGGTGGTGGTCCCGGCGTACCGCGAGGACCCGGAGATTCTGCTGGACTGCCTGGAGACCTGGCTGCGGCAGGACCCCACCGAGATCATCATCGTGCCCGACGTGGACGACACGGAGGTGCTGCGGCAGCTGTCCCTGGTGGAGGACCCACGGGTACGGGTGCTGGCCTTCGAGCACCACGGCAAGCGCTCGGCGCTGGGAGTGGGCATCAGGGCGGCGACCAGTGAGCTGATCGTGCTGGTCGACTCCGACACCCGCTGGCAGCCGGGGCTGCTCGCGGCGGTGCAGATGCCGTTCGCCGACCCGGAGGTGGGCGGGGTCGGGACCCAGCAGAACGTCTATCTGAGAAGCACCAGCGTCTGGCGGCGCCTCGCCGACTGGCTGGTCAATCTGCGCTACTACGACTACGTCCCCGCCATGGGCCGCGCCGGCGCCGTGGCGTGTCTCTCCGGCCGTACGGCCGCGTACCGGCGGGCGGCGGTGGCGCCGGTGCTGGAGAACCTGGAGAACGAGTTCTTCCTGGGCCGCCGGTGTGTCGCCGGGGACGACGGCAGGCTGACCTGGCTGGTGCTGGCCTCCGGCTACCGGACCGTGCACCAGTCCTCCGCACGGGCGCTGTCGATGTTCCCGGACTCGCTCTCCGCCTTTGTGAAGCAGCGGGTGCGCTGGAGCAGGAACTCCTACCGCTGCTATCTGACCGCCCTCTACAAGGGCTGGCTCTGGCGGGCACCCCTGGTCACCAAGATCACCGTTCTCCAGATCCTGCTGACACCGGTGACGATGGGCATGGCGCTGGGCTATCTGCTCTTCAGCCGGCTGGAGCTGAACGGCCGCGGGGTGGTGCTGGTGGTGATCTGGCTGGTCGTGGGGCGCGGCATCCGCGGCTACTCCCATCTGCGCCGGCATCCCCAGGACATCCTGCTGCTGCCGCTGCTCGCACTGGTGGTGATCATGATCTCGCTGCCGATCAAGCTGTACGCCTTCCTCACCATGAACAAGCAGGGCTGGCTGACCCGCACCAGCACCAGCGTGGGCGGTGAGGGGCAGAGCGCCGCCTCTCTCACCCACGGGACGCGGTCCGGAGTCTCTCCCGCGGGGGCGGTGCGGCGATGACACATCCATCCGGACAGAGCGCGCGGCGGGTGCTCCGCGCCGCACGGCTCCTGGTCGCCCTGCCCGTCGCGGCGGGTCTGCTCCTCGCGGCACCGGCGCCCGCGACGGGCGCGGCGCCGGCCGGGCGCGGCGACAGGGACCCGGCGCTCACCGCCGAGGACGCGGAGAACCAGACCGCCCTCGTCGCCGCGGAGGACCGCCGGCTGGACCAGGTCCGCGCGGTGGCCGCCGTCGCCCCGCTGAAGGGCCCGCAGTGGTCACGCCCGTACCGGCTGGACACCCAGGGCGGATACACCCTGGTCCTGACCCAGCGCACCAAGCCGTACGGCGTCTCCGACCTGCTCGAACTCGCTCCGCAGACCTTTGTCCGCAAGCGGGACGGCTCCTATCTGCTGACCGAGAACATCTATCTGAACACGGGGGCCAAGCTCAAGCTCTCCAGTCCCGGCGGGCTCCATCTGCGGCTGGCGAGCAGCACCAAGGGCTTTGTCTCCATCGTCTCCTTCGGTGGCCGGCTCACCCTGGAGGGCACCCCGCAGGCGCCGATGCGCATCAGCAGCTCGGACACCCGCACCAACGAGCCGGACACGGATGTACGGGACGGCCGGGCCTATGTGCGGGCCATCGGCGGCCAGTTCTCCATGACCCACACCCGGGTCTCCGATCTGGGGTTCTGGAGCGGGCGCACCGGCGGTCTCGGTCTCACCGGCACGGACCGGCCCGACACCGGCAACATCAAGTACTCCGGCGCCGACGAGAATCTCAACCAGCGGGAGCAGTCGGCCGCCGACGACAAGGCGGAGCGGCAGTCCGAGCAGACACCCCGCAGCAGTGGAGTGATCGCCGAGCCCGCCGGGGAGCTGAGGACACCGGACGGCCGGTTCTCGGTGCCCGATCTCTCCTATCTCTCCGCGGAGATCAGCAACTCCACCGTCTCGGGCAATCTGTACGGGGTGTTCGTCTCGGGCGCCAGCGGGGTCAACATCACCCGGACCACGGTGCGGAACAGTCTGGAGGACGGGGTGGTACTGCACCGCGGTGTCACCAATGTCGTGGTCGACCGCACGGTCTCCGAGGAGAACGGCGGCGACGGCTTCGTGCTCTCCCGCGCCACCCAGCAGGCCCGGGTCACCGGTTCCAAGGCGCTGTCCAACGGCGGAAACGGCTTCACGCTCAGCGGCAGGCCGCTGGCGGACGGCCCCTCCGCCGCCGGGGAGTCCATCGCCAGCTACGGCTCCAACTCGGTCTCCCACAGCACGGCCAGGGACAACGGCCGCTACGGCATCGAGATCTTCGGCGGGGTGAACGTCGGTGTGCAGGACAACCGGGTCGACGGTGGCGACATGGGTATCGTGGCCCGTGAGGACGCCAGCAAGGTCGCCATCACCGGCAACCATCTCAGCGGCCAGACCCGGCAGGGCATCTCGGTCAGGGACGGGGTGTCGGGGGCGAACATCAGCGGCAACCTCATCGAGGGCACGGACACCGGCGTCTATGTACGGGACTCGCGGGCCGAGGTGCGCGGGAACACCGTCCAGGACGCCACCGAGCACGGGATATCCCTGGTGGGCGGTGTCGGCAGATCCAAGGTCACCTACAACGTGGTCGCCGGGGTCGGGCCGAGCGCGCTGGACACCAGCCGGGCGCGCGGTGACATCACGCTCAAGAAGAACCAGACCTTCGCCTGGCACGACACCAGCAGCTTCTGGATCAAGTTCCGTCACTACGCCAGCCCGATGACCCTGCTCTGGGCGTCCATCCTGCTGCTCATCCTGATCTCGGCGGTGCTGGGCGCCCGGCGCACCAGCCGCCGGGGCGATGTGCCGCGCCTGGGCATCCATCCGTACGCCGACAAGAAGTCGCTGCCGAGCGCGCCCGCGAGCGAACTCCTCAAGGAGAACGCCCGGACGGGTACGTCCGGCCGCCATCGGATGCCGGCGATGACCGCCGGTCACGACCAGCGGTAGGCCGCGGTCCCCCGGGCGGTGGGCATCCGTCCCCGGTTCCACCGCACCGGTCCAAGACCCGTCACCACCATCCCGCGAAGCCGGAGTCACCGACGATGTCATCCGTTCCGCCGCAACCAGCGCAACCGCCCGGGCCGCCGGAGCCGCCGGGGCCGCCGCAGCCGCCCGACCGGCCCGGGGCCCGCCGGAGTCCGGCCGTGTGGCTCTCCGGGGCCGCACTCGCGGTCGCGCTGATCGCGCTCGTGGTGGCCGTGTCCGGGCGCGACGGCGGAGCGGGGACGGAGGTGCTGCCGGGAGCCACCGAGGCCGGGCCCGACTCCACCTGGTCCGTACGGCCGGGGGCCGTGCCCAGCGACCCGGACGAGCCGGACGAGCCGGAACCGGTGGAGACGGACGGGCCGGCGGCCTCCCCCGGTGCCGGTGACCCGGTGCCGCCCGCGCCCTCCGCCGAGGTCGACTGCCCGCCCGCCTCGGTGACGGTGGGCGATGCCCGCTCCCTCAAGGACGCCCTCGCGAAGGCGCGCGCCGGGGACAGCATCCGGCTCGCCGACGGCGTCTACTCCGGGCGCTTCGTCGCCACGGCCGCCGGCACCGCCGAGAAACCCGTCTCGCTGTGCGGCGGCTCCGGCGCGGTCATCGACGGCGGCGGGATCAAGGGCGGATACGCCCTCCATCTCAAGGGCGCCACCCACTGGCGGGTGGTCGGCTTCACCGTGCGCAACGGCCAGAAGGGAGTGATGGCGGACCGGGTACGGGGCACGGTGATCCAGCGCCTGACCGTGGAGTCGATCGGCGACGAGGCCATCCATCTGCGCGACTTCAGCTCGGACAATGTGGTCCGGGACAATGTCGTCCGTGCCACCGGGCTGCGGAAGCCGAAGTTCGGCGAGGGTGTCTACATCGGTACCGCCAAGTCCAACTGGTGCACCGTCACTCAGTGCGCGCCGGACGAGAGCGACCGGAACGCGGTGATCGGCAACCGCATCAGCGACACCACGGGTGAGGCCGTCGACATCAAGGAGGGGACCACCGGCGGCAGGGTGGTCGGCAACACCTTCGACGGCGCGAAACTGGCCGGCTCCCACAACGACTCCTGGGTCGACGTCAAGGGCAACGACTGGCTGATCCAGGGCAACACCGGGCGCAACTCCCCCGAGGACGGCTTCCAGACCCATCAGATCGTCAAGGGCTGGGGCACCGGCAACACCTTCAGCGACAACACCGCGCGCGTGGACGGACCCGGCTGGGGCTTCCGTCTCACCTCCGACGGCAACAAGGTCACCTGCGACAACAAGGTGACCGACGCCGCCAAGGGGCTCGCCAATGTCGACTGCGCCTCCTGACGGGGGCTGACCGGCCCGCTCCCACCCGACCGACCACCCCTTTCGCCCGATCGGCCCGGCCTCGTCCGGTCGACCGGTTCCCGCCCTCCCGGCCCGGTCCCGCAGGACCGGCGCCCGCTCCCACCGGACCCCGCCACGACGGGCGGTGCGGTGATCCGTCGCGCCCCGCCGAACCCCGCCGGGAGCGGCAGCACGAGTGCACGGGGCGCGGCAGGCGCCCACCCCACCGACAACCATCGCCCGGAGGTCACCATGACCGCTCCCGCTCCCCGTCTCACCGTGATCGGCACCGGATATCTCGGCGCCACCCACGCCGTCTGCATGGCCGCCCTCGGCTTCGAGGTGCTGGGCGTGGATGTGGACCCGGGGAAGATCGAGCGACTGAACGCCGGGGAGGTCCCCTTCTTCGAGCCGGGCCTCCCGGAACTCCTCGGCAAGGCGCTCGACTCCGGGCGGCTGCGTTTCACCACCGGCCCGGAGGAGGCCGGGGAGTTCGGGGATGTGCACTTCGTCTGTGTCGGGACACCGCAGCGGCAGGGCTCGCACGCGGCCGATCTGACCCATGTCGACGCCTCGGTCGAGGCGCTCGCGCGGCATCTGCGCCGGCCGTCGCTGGTGGTCGGCAAGTCCACCGTCCCGGTGGGCACCGCGGCCCGGCTGACCGGGCTGATCCAGCGGGTGGCCCCGGCCGGAGCGGATGTGCGGCTCGCCTGGAACCCGGAGTTCCTGCGCGAGGGTCATGCGGTGGAGGGCTCCCTGCGGCCCGACCGGCTGGTCTTCGGGGTCGCGTCGGAGTGGGCCGAGCAGCGGCTGCGGGCCGCCTTCGCCCCCGTCATCGCCCGGGGCACACCGGTCGTGGTCACCGATCTGCCGACCGCGGAGCTGGTGAAGGTGGCGGCCAACTCGTTCCTCGCCACCAAGATCTCGTACATCAACGCCATGGCGGAGGTCTGCGAGGCCACCGGTGCCGATGTGACCGCGCTCGCGACGGCCCTCTCCCACGACGACCGGATCGGCGGGCGGTTCCTCAAGCCCGGGCTCGGCTTCGGCGGCGGATGCCTGCCGAAGGACATCCGGGCCTTCACCCACCGCGCGGAGGAGCTGGGGGCGGGCCGGGCGGTCGCCTTCCTCCACGAGATGGACGGCATCAATCAGCGGTGCCGCACCCGCACCGTCGACCTGGTGCGCGAACTGACCGGAGGTGAGCCGGCGGGTGTGCGGGTGACCGTGCTCGGGGCCGCCTTCAAACCCGACTCCGACGACATACGCGACGCCCCGGCGCTGGATGTGGCGCGCACCCTCCACCGCGCGGGTGCCCGGGTGACGGTCGTCGACCCGGCCGCCACCGGGAACGCCCGGCGCGCCTTCCCCGAGCTGGAGTACGGCACCGACGCCATCAGCGGCGCCACCGGCGCGGAGGTGGTGCTGCTGCTCACCGAGTGGTCGCAGTTCCGTGAGATCGATCCGCACGCCATGGGCGCGGTGGTGGCCCGGCGGCGCGTTCTCGACGCCCGCCACGCCCTCGACCCGGCCCGGTGGCGCGCGGCGGGATGGGAGTACCGGGCACTGGGCCGCCCCTGAGGGGGCATGGGCGGCGGCCACGCCGTACCGCCGGCCGGTGACGGGTGCTCGGGGCCGGGGTTCGCCCTCCGGGCCCGCCGCCGGACGCCCGAACGCGCCGGTGCCGCCGGCCGGGGCGCCCCGCGTGCCGGGTGCGGGGCGGTCGCGGCACCGCCTGGAGGGCGAGGGGGCCGCGCGGCGCGCGCCGTCCGGCGGGCACGGTGGGCTCCCCGCGGGACACGGCCCACGGCCCGCGCCACGGACGGGAACGCCACGGCCCCGGGAACCCCCGCCGCGATCAACGATCTTGATGGCTGCCATCACCGCTCTGTATTGGACGCCCCGCCGCCCGTGGCCGGAAGCTGATGGCAGGGGCCCGGCCCCAGGGCTTCGGTGAGAGGCAGGGACAGATCGATGAGAGTGACCGTCGTGGGCGGGGGCATCGCCGGCTTGACCTGTGCCCTGAGTCTGCACGCCGCCGGCTTCGCACCCCGGGTGCACGAGGCCGCGCGGACCGTCGAGGCGGTCGGCGTGGGCATCAATCTGCTGCCGCACGCCGTCCGCGAATTAGCCGAACTCGGCCTGGCCGGTGAGCTGGCCGCCATCGCGCTCTCCCCGCGCAGGCTGAGCTACCGCGACCGGTCGGGCGAGCCGGTGTGGGAGGAACCGCTGGGGCTCGTGGCCGGTTACCACTGGCCGCAGCACTCCGTACACCGCGGAAGTCTCCAGATGCTGCTGCTGGCGGCGGTGCGCGAGCGCCTGGGGCCGGAGGCGGTCCGCACCGGTCTGCTGTTCCGGCGTTTCGAGCAGACCGGGGACGGTGTCCGGGCCCACTTCCTGGACCGGGCGAGCGGCCGGCCCGTGGTCGATGACGCCGATGTGCTGGTCGGCTGCGACGGCATCGACTCCGCGGTCCGCGCGCAACTCCACCCGGACGAGGGCCCCGTGAAGGGGAACGGCGTCCACATGTGGCGCGGGGTCGCCCGCCATCCGCACATTTTCGACGGCCGCACGATCGTGGTCGCGGGCGGCACGCCCGGCGCCAAGTTCGTCGCCTACCCGATCGAGGACCCGGTGACCGAGGGCGGCCGGGCCCTGATGAACTGGGTGCTGGAGGTACGGTACGGTCCGTCCGCCGCGCCTCCGGACGGCGCGGGCCGCCGCCTCACGGCGGCGGAGGCCCGCGCCGGGCTGGCGCTCTGGGATCTGCCGTGGATCGACCTCGGCTCACTGGCCGAGCACTCCTCGGCGATCTTCGAGTACCCCATGGCCGACCGCGATCCGCTGCCGTACTGGAGCGCCGGGCGGGTCACCCTGCTCGGTGACGCCGCGCACCCGATGTTCCCCATGGGCATGAACGGCGGGTCGCAGTCCATCGTCGACACCCGGGTACTGGCCTGGTGCCTGGCCCGGGAGAACGACCCCGGGGCCGCGCTCCGCCGCTACGACCGGATGCGCAGGCCGACGGTCAACGCGGTGGTGCTGGCCAACCGGCGCCTGGGGCCGGAGGAGATCATCTCTCGGGCGGCGGAACACGGCGGGGCGCTCCCCGCCGACCGGGCCCGGAAGATCGCGACCGGGTACCGGGAGGTGGCCCGGGCCACCGTGGACCAGGTGAACACCCACGCGTCATGGACCGTCCCGCGCCGGGCAGCGGGCCCGGCCGGCTGAACACTCCACCGGCCGGGAACGGGACCGAGTGCGGGTGCGGGTGCGGGTGCGGGTGCGGTGAGCACCGGCCCGACGGACACCGGTCCGGCTCCCCCGGCCCGCCAGACACCCACCCGGTCCGGTGAGCACCCGTCCGGCCCGGCCCGCCCAGCACGACAGACACCCACCCGGCCCGGCTCCCCCGGCCCGGCAGACACCCGGCCACCGAGCACCCGGTCCGGTGAGCACCCGTCCGGCCCGGCCCGCCCAGTACGACAGACACCCACCCGGCCCGGCTCCCCCGGCCCGGCGGACACCCGGCCACCGACCACCCGGTCCGGTGAGCACCCACCACCATCACCCCTCTCCCCCGCGTGCCCCGGAGCACCGGGTCGCCGGCCCGCGGGCGAGGAACACCCCAAGGAGCTGACCCATCGTGAGCACCCCTGCGCACATCCGGAACATCGTCCTGGTCCACGGCGGATTCGTCGACGGGTCCGGCTGGAAGGGGGTCCACCGGCTGCTCAGCGCGGACGGCTACCGCGTGAGCGTCGTCCAGAACCCCACGCTCTCCCTCGCCGGCGATGTCGCCGCGACCCACCTCGTCCTCGATGCCCAGGACGGCCCGGCCGTCCTGGTCGGGCACTCCTACGGCGGCGCGGTGATCTCGGAGGCGGGCAACCACGGGAACGTCGCCGCGCTCGTCTACATCGCGGCGTTCGTACCCGACAGGGGCGAGTCCGTGAGCACCCTGATCGCCGATCCCCCGGCCGGTGCGCCGGTCCCGCCGATCCTGCCTCCGGTCGGCGGACACCTCCTCCTCGACCGGGAGAGGTTCGCCGCGTCCTTCGCGGGGGATCTGCCCGCCGACGAGGCCCGGTTCCTGGCCGACTCCCAGGTGCCCTGGGGTGTGGACGCCCTCGGCGGGGCGGTCGCCCGGCCCGCCTGGCAGAAGAGGCCGAGCTTCTATCTGGTCGCCACCGGCGACCGCATGATCCCTCCGCCGGCCCAGCGCGCCATGGCCGAGCGGGCCGGTTCGGCGATGGTGGAGACCGGCGGCAGCCACGCCGTGTACATGTCCAAGCCCGCCGCGGTCGCCGGGCTCATCATCACCGCCGCCTCCGGTTCCTATGTCGCGGGGGCGGGGACCACCGCCTGACCCCCGTACGGCGGCCCGCCGGCCGGCGAGGGGCCGCGCCGGCCGCCGGCGAGGACCGGTCGTCCGCGGCACGCGCCCCACCCCCGCGGCCCCTCCCCCGAGGTATCGACTCAGCGAGAGAGGACTCCTTCATGACGAGCGCACTCCCCCCGGAGGGCACGGTGGCCCACCCCTATGTCTTCGCCGGCTCGGGTTCGGCCGAACGCGACCGTCTGCTGCTGCTGGCGCGCCTGCTCGACCCCCTGCACCAACGGGCCCTGCGAGCGGCCGGGTTGCGCCCGGGACAGCGCTGCCTGGAACTCGGATCGGGCACCGGCACCATCGCCGGGTGGATGGCCGATCAGGTCGGCCCGGACGGGCATGTCCTGGCCACCGACATCAATCTGTCGTTCCTGAGGGACCTGCGGCGCCCCAACCTGTCCGTGCGCGAACTCGACGTCCTCACGGACGAACTGCCCCGCGACGCCTTCGATGTGATCACCTGCCGGGCCCTGCTGCACCATCTGCCGCGCTGGGAGTCGGTGGTGGAGCGCCTGGCGCGCGCCCTGAGGCCGGACGGTGCGCTGGTCCTGATCGAACCCGACGCCAGCGCCGCCGTCTTCGCCGGTCCCGAGCATCAGCGCTTCTGGTCGGCCTGGTGCCGCTGGGGACAGACCGAGGGAATCGACTTCCGGCTCGGCCGCAGGCTGCCCCGGGCCGTGGAGCGCAGCGGACTCGACCTCCGTGACGTGACGATGGAGGTGCCCTTCTACACCGGTGACTCCGCCTGGGGCCGGCTCTACCGCTCCACCGTCGAGGCGGCCCGGCCCTCGCGGACCTCGTGGTCCGGCCCCGGCCTCCTCGCCGACTTCGAGCGCCTCAGCGGGCGGACCACCCACCCGACGTGCTCCTTCGGCTGGGTGGCCGTCCGCGCCCGGGCCGGGCGCGAGGCGACGTCGGTGCGATCGCGGTGAAACCCGCCAAGGTCACGATCGTCGGTGCGGCGGGCGGGGTGGGGGCGTCCCTCGCCCATCTGCTCCTCACGGCCCGCGACCCCTACGAGATCGCGCTCATCGGCCGCAGCCCGGAGTCCATCGGCTGTCTGCTGATGGACGCCGAGTCGCTCGCGCCGCTGGGCCGCGCACCACGGGTCGGACACGGAACCACGGGGGATTTCCACGACTCGGACATCGTCGTCATCGCCGCGTCGGTCCCGCTGACCGCCTGGGCGCCGCGCGCGGAGTCGACGGCCGGCAACGCGGAGATCGTGCATCCCTACTTCCGCGAGATCGCCAAGATCTCCTCTGAGTGGCGTGGCCACGTCATTGTCGTGACGAACCCGATCGATGTGTTCAGCCAGTGGCTGCGGCGCCATGCGCAGATCGACCGCACCAGGATTCTCGGCTACTCCTGGAACGACAGCCTGCGCCTGCGGGTGGCCACGGCCCGGGTGCTCGGCGCGACGGCGGCGTCCACCACGGCCTGGGTCGTCGGCGAGCACGGGGACGCGTTCGTTCCGCTCTTCGGCCGCATCCGGGTGAACGGCCGGCGCGTACACCTCTCCGCCCCGCAGCGGCAGTCCGTCCTCACCAGCCTGCGCGGCTTCTACGCCGAGTGGAGCCGGCTCGACGTGCCCCGCACCACGGCGTGGACCACGGCCGAGGGAGTGGCACGGATGATCCGGGACCTCACGCGCGGGCCGTCCCGGGAGGCTCACCGGGTCTCCGGAGGGCCGGTGGGGTGGACGGCCTCCATGGCCCTGGAGGGCGAGTACGGTCTGCGCGACGTCAGTGTGGGGGTTCCCGTCGCCATGGACGCGGAGGGAGCGCTGAGCGCGGTCGAGTGGGAGCTGGAGGAGACGGAGGCCGCCGCCCTCCGGCAGGCGGCGGCACTGGTCCGGGAGCGGGTGGCGGGCCTGGGCGGGCTGTGAGCGGTGCCGCCGCCGGCCGGGCCGCGCGGATGCGGCCCGGTGGGTCGTGTGCTGTGGTCGTCCTAGGGAGTTTCTTTCGGATCGGGCCGGATCGGTGAGCGGGGGGGTCCGGTGCCGTGGATCGCGAGGCGGAGGAGGGAGCCCACGCGGAGCGTCGGCGAGGGACGGCAACGCGGCGAGGCGCGGTGCCGGGGCTCGCGAGCCCGGCACGATCCGAAAGAGACGACCCAGGGGCCGGGGCGAAGGAGGAGAGTCATGGCCGACGACCAGGAGCCCGAAGGGGCCAGGGGCGACGATGTCTATCAGCCCGAGTCCCCGGACGACAACGAGGTCCCCGACGACGAGGGAGTCCTCGACCCGGAGGACACCCTCATCGACCGGGGCGCCGACCCCTACGACGAGGGCTGGTCCCCGCCGGAACGGCCGCTGGGCGTCGAGCACTGGGGCACCACCGCCCGGGAGCAGCGCGAGGGCGAGTCACTGGATCGACGGCTCGCGGAGGAGCAGCCGGAGGAGTGGGACGGCCCGCAGGACGGGGACGGCATCGGTGACACCTCCGACACGGACGGGGAACGCCGCGACGACGAGGTGGGCGACCGCCGCGCCGGGCGGCTGGTGGCCCCCGACGAAGGAGCCCACGAGGACGAGGAGAAGGATCTCGTGGCACGCGACGAGGGCATCTCCGGAGCGGCCGCGTCCGCCGAGGAGGCCGCCGTCCATGTGGTGCCGGACGACCCGGGCGACTGACTCCGGCGGGCCGGGTCGTCAGGGTCGTCAGGGTGGTTAGGGTGGTTAGGGTCGTCAGGGTGGTTAGGGTCGTCCGGGTCATGGCCGGGGCGGGGCCAGGGCGTCCAGGGACTCCGGCCGGGGCGGGGCCAGGGCGTCCAGGGACTCCGGCAGCGTCTGGCCGCCGTCCACGGTGAGGGTCTGGCCGGTGATGAAGGCGGCCTCGTCGGAGGCGAGGAAGAGGACCGCGTGCGCGATGTCCGAGGTCTCGCCCAACCGGCCCAGCGGAATCGAGGCGGTCATGCCGCGGAGGTACTCCTCGCCCAGCTCGACGAGGCCCTCGGTGCGCACATTGCCCGGCAGGACGGCGTTGACGGTGATGCCGTGCGGCGCCAGTTCGAGGGCGGCGCCGCGCAGGAACCCCACCTGGCCCGCCTTGCTCGCCCCGTAGTGGGACCAGCCCGCGTAGCCGGTGGCGGGGCCGGTGATCGACGAGGTGAGGACGATCCGGCCCCGGCCGGCGCGCTCCATCGCCGGGAGACAGGCGCGGACGGCCAGGATGCCGCCCCGGAGGTTGACGTCCAGGACCTCGTCCACATCGTCGGCGGTCATGTCGCGCAGTGGTTTCTCCGGGAAGATCCCGGCGTTGGCGCAGAGCACATCGATGCCCCCGTGCAGACGCGCGGCCTCGGCGGCCATCCCCTCGATGGCCTCCGGGTCCCGCAGGTCCACGCCCATCCCCGCGACCCGTCCACCGGTGGCGCGGGACAGCTCACCGGCGACCGTCCGGGCGTTCGCACCGTCGCGGCCGGTGAGCAGCACGGCCGCCCCCTGCCGTGCGAACAGCTCGGCGATACCGTGCCCGATGCCGCGCGTCCCCCCGGTCACGATGACGGACCGGTCCTCCCAGCGTGTGAACGTCATGCGCCATGCTCCTCGTCCTCGTCCGCCGTGTGTACGGGCCCCTCAACCGTGCTCCCTCCCCCGCGCGGGCGGGAACGACACCACCGTCCCGACGGCAATCCGGTGCGGCCGGGGTCCGCGCCGGGGCGGACCTCCGGCGCCGGTCCCCGGGGCGGGCGATCGGGTCGTACGGGGAGCGGACTGGCCGCGCCCGGTCAGTCAGCTCCCCCGATGTCCCAGGCGCCACGGGCCCGTATCTGGTAGTAGCCCGGCCCCGGCCACTCGAAGGCGGCGGCGGTGTCCCCCTTGCCCCGGACGATCACCTCTCCCTCCCGCAGCCCGGCGTCGAGCGCCTGGAGGAGAACGGAGCCGCGTCCCCGGTGGCGCAGAATCGCGATCCGCCCCGCCGGGCCGGTGTAGCGCAGCAGGGCGTAGCCGCGCCCCTCGGCGGACACGTCGACATCGGCCACGGCGTCGAGCCCCTCGGAGCGGGCCCACCAGTCGGTGCGCTCGTGGTCGGGGAAGGTGACGGAGAACCGGATCACGCTCCTGTCGCCGGCCCGGACCAGCGGCAGCAGGGCGGTGGCCGGTTCGGAGCCGTCCCCCACGGTGTAGGTGCGGAGCGCGTCGGACGAGCGCGGCGGCTTGAAGACCACGGTGACCCGGACCGGGCGCTCGGTGCGGAAGAGGAGCACGGCGGGCTCGCCGACGACCGGGAGGACGACGCCGGGCGTTCCCGCGCGGCCCCGGCCGCCGCTGGTCTCGCGGCCGTGCGGCCGGTCCTCCCGGTCCGGTGCCACCGGCCCGGGCCGCCCGCTGCCGGACATCCGCAGGCGCGGACGCCGGCGCACGGCGTCCCACGGCGACGCCGGTACGGCTCCCCGCTCGCGCGTCCCCGGCGCGGCGGGCGGCGGGGTCGGCGGTGCGCCCATCGGGGCCAGGCCGTCCGCCAGCCGTGCGGCGTCGGCGGCGCAGACGGCTGTGGGCCGGGCGGCCCCGCCCTCCGGCGTCCAGAGCACCCGGGTCGTGGAGACGCCGTGCCGGGGGTCGAAGAAGCAGAGCGGCAGCCGCTCGGGGGGTTCCCGTCCGGCGAGGCGCGCGTCGAGGCAGGCGAGCGCGTGCCGCCCGGTGTCCAGGGCGCGCAGCGCGCCGAGTACGGCGTCCCGGCCGTGCTCGCCGGCCCCGGCGAACTCCCGCTTGGCCTCGTCGTACGCGTCGAGCGCCCGCCGCAGGTCGTCCCGCATCCCGTCCGTGGCGCCGGGCTGCCCCGGCGCGAACGTGTGCTCGTCCAGCTCGATCCCGAACGCCGTGATCGCGGCTTCGGTCCCGGCGTGCTCCGCGCGCCCGGGACTCCCGGAGCGCGTGATCCGTTCCCGTCGCCCGAAGAGCCGGCCGACTGTCCCCTCCCACATGGGTCCATCCTGCACCACGACCCTCCGCCGCGCCCCGCTCCACCCCGGCGGGACGGCCCGGACAGACCGTCAGCCGGCGCTCCGGCTGCCCCTCTTCCGTACCGTCCCGGGGCTGTGGGCCTCAGCCCCGTCCGGGCCGGTGTGCCCGGAGGAAGGTCCGCACCCCCGCCACGACCAGGGGCCGTACGCGGGTGTCCGCCGCGGCGTTCGCGGAGCCGAGCCGGTTGAGCGCGACGCCGAAGGTCAGCGCGATGAACTGGTCGGCCGCGAGCCGGGGATCGGGGATGTCGAGCAGCCCGGCCGCCGCGAAGGCGGCGAACCGCTCGGCGAGCGCCTCGTCGGGGGTGTCGGCCATGGAGTTGTAGCCCCGGTGGGGCAGATGGCCGGATTCCGCCCGGACCAGCCGTTGCAGCGCCGCGTACTCCGCCGAGCCGAGCATGTCGGTCGCGATCCGCATCGAGAACGCGACGAGGGCGTCTTCGAGGCCGGCGTCCTCGACGGGGTCGGCGAGGGTGTCGTCGAGAGTGCGCCGGATCGTGGTGATCAGTGACTGGCCGGCCGCGTCGACGACCGCCTTCAGCAGGGTCTGCTTGTCGCCGAAGTAGTCGTACACCGTCCGCTTGGACACCTCCGCCCGGGCGGCGACCGCGTCGACGCTGGAGCGGTCGAAGCCGTCGGAGAGGAACAGTTCCCGGGCCGCCGCGAGGATGGCGGCCCGCTTCGGCGTGGACCCCTCGCGCAGTGTCTTCGTGGTCGGCATGGGTTCATCCTAACCGAATTACACTGCACGGTGTAGTGTAGTTCCGGTGGATGCGCACCCCATGGCTCCGCCCGCTCCACCGGGCGGAGCTGTGCGCGCCACCCCGGTCACGGCTGACCGGGTCCGCCCCGCCGGGCGGCCCGCGGCCGTGCCCGCCGAGGACCACGCACAGCCGTACGCACACCCGCACCGCGCGCTCCACACAGACCCGTACACCGCACCGCGTCCATCGCACCGCGTGCACCGCGCGGACCGCGCGGCACGGCCACCGCGCCGGCGCCGGGCGCGCGATGCCGACGGAAAGGACGTCCATGACCACCACCGCCCTCCCACCCCCACCGGTCCACATCGGCAGGCCGGCCGTCCGGGCCCTCGGCCTGCTGGCGGTCGCCACCGGCGCCCTGGAATCGGTGGTGACGCCGACGCTCCCGCTGCTCCAGCGCGAGCTGGACATGAGCCCCGCCGAAGGGGCGTTACTCAGCATCACGCTCCTCGTCACCGGCGCGCTCGTCACCCCGGTCGCGGGCAGGTTCGGCGACCGCTACGGCGGGAAACGGGTACTGATCCGGCTGATGGCGGTGGTCTGCGCCGGCGGTCTGGTGTCCTCGCTCGCGCCGAACCTGCCGGTGCTGCTGCTCGGCCAGGTCCTCCAGGGGGCGATGGTGGGCGCGCTCCCCCTGTCGTTCATCCTGGTGCGCCGGCACCTCCCCGCGCGCGAGGCGAAGGTGGCCATCGGGGTGGTCAGCGGGCTGTTCGTCGGGGGCGCGATGGCGGGAACACTGTCGGCCGGGCCGGTGGCGGAGGAGCTGTCCCGGCACTGGATGTTCGCGCTGCCGACGATCGCGGTCGCCGGGGGCACCCTGCTGGTGAACAGGCTGATGCCACGGGACCCGCAGGACCGGCCGGACGATACGGGGTTCGACTGGCCCGGCCTGGTCCTGCTGAGCGGGACCCTGGTCACGCTGATGCTCGGACTCGCGCTGGCGGCCGGCATCGTCGCCCGGCCCCTGGTGCTCGGCGCCTTCCTGGTGGTTCTGGCCGCCTTCGCGACCGGATGGGTGGCCGTCGAGCGCCGCGCCGCCTCACCGATGGTGGATCTGCGGCTGCTGGCGCGGCCGGCGGTGTGGAGGTCGTGCCTGCTGACGTTCGTGCTGTGCGCCGGCACCGGGGTGGCCGTCCATCTCGTCCCGCAGCTCCTCGCGGTGTCCGGGGACGGGTACGGATTCGGGGCGGACGCCACCCGGATCGGCCTCGTCCTGCTGCCCGGCGCCGTGGCCGCTTCGCTCGCCGGGCCACTGAGCGGGATCGGGGCGCGGCGCCTCGGCTCGCGCGCCGTGGTGACCGCCGGGATCGTCGTCATGGTCACCGCGCTGACCGGTCTGGCGGCCGTGCACAGCGAACTCTGGCACCTCGCCGTCGGCAAGGCGCTGATCTCGCTGGCCAACGGCCTGTGCGTGACGGCGATGGTGGCCGGGACCGCCCTGTCCGTGGACCGGGGCGACACCGGCATCGCCACCAGTCTGGTACTGGTGACGCGTGTGGTGGGTTACGCCGTGGGGGTGCAGCTCAGCGGCGCGATCCTCACCGCCGGGACCCCTCCCGGGTCGGAGGTGCCGGCCGAATCGGCCTTCACCGCCGGCCTCGTCACCGCCGCCGTCGTCACGGCGCTCTCCCTTCCGGTCGCCCGTGCCATGAGCCGAGGAGTCAGGGAATGAACCGCACCGATCCGCCGGGGAACCGCCGCACCGCGCCGGGGCGCGAGGTCCTGATCTCCGGGGCGGGTATCGCGGGGCCCGCCCTCGCGTTCTGGCTGAACCGCCGCGGCTTCGCGGTCACGGTGGTCGAGAAGGCGGGCGCGCCGCGCCACGGCGGCTACCCCGTCGATGTGCGCGGCACCGCGCTGGAGGTCGTCCGGAGGATGGGCATCCTGCCGCGGCTGCGGGACGCGCACATCGACCTGCGCCGGATGACCTTCCTGGACCGGGACGGCGGCGAGGTGGCCTCGGTCGATCCGCACGCCCTCACCGGCGGTGTCGCGGGACACGACCTGGAGGTGCGGCGCGGGGATCTGACCGCAGCGCTCCACGCGGCGGTCCGCGACGATGTGGAGTTCCTGTTCGACGACTCCCTCGAAACCGTCGAGCACTCCGGCGACGGGGTCGATGTCACCTTCCGAGGGGGCGGTACGCGTACCTTCGGAATGGTGGTCGGCGCGGACGGAGCGCACTCGCGCACCCGCGCGTCCGTCTTCGGCCCGAAGGAGCGGTTCCACCGGTATCTCGGCTACCGCTTCGCCGGATTCACCCTCCCCAACACCTTCGGGCTCTCCCACGAGACGCTGATGTGGAACACCCCGGGCAGGGCGGCGGCGCTCTACGCCGTGGGGGGCGGCGACCCGGTGCACGCCCTCCTGGTCTTCGCCCACCCGGAGCCGCCGTCCGAGGCGCTCCGGAGCACGGCGGCCCAGCGGGAGCTGGTCGCCGGCGTCTTCGCCGGCGCGGGGTGGGAGGTCCCGGGGATGCTCGCCGCCCTGCGGGAGGCGGATGACCTGTTCTTCGACGGGGTCACCCAGATCCGTATGCCCCGCTGGTCCAGCGGCAGGGTCGCGCTGGTGGGCGACGCGGCGTACGCGCCCTCGTTCCTCACCGGCCAGGGCTCCAGCCTCGCGCTCGTCGGCGCGTACATGCTCGCCGCCTCCCTGGCCGGCCGGAACCACGACGCGGGCTTCGCCGCCTACGAGCGCGAGACCCGTGCGTTCGTGACCGCCCATCAGGACCGCGTGGGCGTGGGCGACTCCGTGCTCTTCCCGGCCACCGCCCGGGCTCTGGAGCGGCGCGACGACCTGCTGCGCCGTCTCTCCGCCGGGCCCTCCGCGCAGGAGCGGCCGGTCCATCCGTCCCTCACCCTGCCCGCACACGTCCCCCCGGGATGAGCAGGGCGCCCGCGAGCGGCGGCGTGCGCGCGTGGGCAGGGGCCGGGACCACCGCCCGATTGGCCTGATTCCACCGTTTGTCATCGCTTCGGCGGGCAACAGGCAGGGCCAGTCGGTACCCCGTCCGGCGGAGCGACGGCCCGCCGGACGGGGTCACAGCGCGGCAGCCGGCGCCACAGCGCCACGGCCGGGGTCGCAGCGCGGCAGCCGGGGAACGGGCGCCCGCCGCGATATCCCCGGAGCGCGTCGAAAGGACCGCAATCCATACGGGGCCGCATTTCCCGGCGGGCGACACCGGCGATTCGCTCCCGGCGCGATCGGAGAAATCCAGGGGCCCGCATCAGTGCGCGTGATGGGTGCCATCAGCACGATCTATTGGCCTCGTCGCCGGTGGACGGGAAAACTTATGGCCAGCCGCTGAGAGAACGGGCGGACGGGGGCTCGGCGTTGACGCCGCACCAGGCCGGCTCACGAGCCCCGGCATCACGAAAGGGAGAAATGCCATGGCCATCAACCGCAAGCGCATCGCTCTGATGATCGCCAGTTCGGTCACCGCGGCGGGCGTCCTGCTGCCCGCCACCGCCTCCTACGCCGCCACGGCGCCCGCTCCGCAGCCCAAGCCGGTCGCGGCCCAGAAAGTGACGCCGGGCGAGGTGGGCGTGCGTGCCCCGCAGGTCGAGGTCATCAAGTCGATCGTCGACTCCACCGCGAAGATCATTACCATCGTCCGCAATGCCATCGAGAAGAACCAGAACCGTCCGGGATATGTGAAGTCCCTGATGGAGGGCCTCTTCTACGAGAACGGCCAGCACTACAACGTCATGGTCATCAACAACTCCAATGGATTCAGCTTTAATCTGCACGGTCTGGTCTATGACGCCAGGGTCAGCGGAATTCACGGCACCTACCGGGTGTTCGTCTTCGAATCCGGTGAATTCACGAACCACGGCGACGGCGGCTGGATCAACTGGGGCTTCCGTGGCTGGTTCACGCAGAACGGCAACCATGTGAACTTCCGCCGTCCCTGATGACCCCCGGTCCCGCGCACACCGATCCCCGGCGAACGCACATCCCTCACCCTCCGGCCCCGGCCCGGGCCCCGGCAGAACAGGAATCTCCCTCATGCGCCGCGATACCGCCCTCGCCTCGACCTTCCTGGCCGTCCTCGCGCTGACGGGGGCCGCCGCGCTCCCGGCGCAGGCGGCGGAGCGTCCCGCCGCCCCGGCCACGGCCACGACCGCACTCACCCCCTCAGCGACCACGGCGGCCCAGCCCCCCTCCACCCGGGCCGTGGCCGTGACGGTCTCCGTCTCCATGGACCATCTGGGCCGGGGCCAGGCGATCGCCGACGCCCTGCGCAACATCCAGACCAACAACCGCCAGACCTTCGTGCAGGAGGCGGTCAGCAAGGCGTTCCACAACGCCGGTGGCCGGCACAACGTCGTGCTGCACAACCTGAGCCAGAACTACACCGACCGCTTCCAGGGCACCGCCGTCTACGCCAATGTGCGCTGGGGCCATGTCTACTTCGGACTGTGGATCTTCGAGTCCGGGGAGTTCACGAACCACGGTGACGCGGGCTGGATCAACTGGGGCTTCCACGGCTGGTTCGAGCGCAATGGCAACCACCTGAGGTTCCACCGCTCCTGGTAGTGGCCCCGGGGGGACCCGGTCCCCGGCGGGCCTCCGCCGCCACCGGAACGCGGCTCCCCGTCAGCCCGACCGGCTCCCCGCCGGGGCGGGGAGCCGGACCGCTGGGCGCCGGGCGGGACCCGGCTACTCTCGACGCCGACAGTCCACTTCGGGAGCGGGCGGGGCGATGGACCACGAGATTCAGCTGATCAGTGACGGTGATGGCCTGGCGGTCATCGGGAGTGCGGCGGATGTCGACCGCTTCCTCGTCTCGGAGGGGCTGCCGTCGAAGGACCTCGGACCGCGGCGGTTCACGTCCGCCGTCGGTGCGGGGGCGGCCATCGCGGAGGCGGGTTCGGAGATGGCCGCCGAATCCGCCCGGTGGGTGAAGCTGACTCCGGATTCGGCCCGGCTCGTCAAGAAGTACGGGCTGCGGGAGAGTGCCGGGACGGGGCTCGGCACGGGGGTGGTGAAGGGGCCCAAGGGCCAGGTCAGGGGATTCGTCGAGTTCGTGAGGGGGAGCCGCGCGCTTCCGGCCGATCCGGCGATGCTCGCCGGCGCCGCGAGGATCATGGCGCAGGTCGCGATGCAGCAGGCCATGGACGAGATCACCGACTATCTCGCCACGATCGACGAGAAGGTCGACGATGTGCTGCGCGCCCAGAAGGACTCCGTGGTGGCCCGCATGGTCGGAGTGGGCTTCGTCATCGAGGAGGCCATGACCATCCGGGAGAAGAGGGGTGGCAGGGTCGACGAGGTCACCTGGTCGAAGGTGCAGGCCGCGCCGGCGGCGGTCGCGGAGACCCAGGCGTACGCCCTGCGCCAGCTCGACGCGACGGCGGAGAAGCTGGAGCGGAAGACCAGGATCGGTGATCTCGCCGCGGCGGCCGGGGACGCCGAGTCCGCGGTCCGGGAGTGGCTCGCCGTTCTGGCCCGCTGCTTCCAGCTCCAGGACGCGATCGCCGTGCTCGAACTCGACCGGGTACGGGACGCGTCACCGGAGGAGCTGAACGGGCATCGCCTCGGGCTGAGGGCGGCCCGGCAGGACCGGCTGGATCACATCGCGCGGATCACCGGGCATCTGGTGGCCAGGATGGACGCGGCGGCCGGCACGGCCAACGCGAAGGTGCTGCTGCACCCGGCCAAGTCCCCGGCCGTGGTGCGGTCGAGCAACCATGTGGCGGCCGGCGTCCAGGAGTTCCGCGGACGGCTGGGGATCGAGTCCGGTCACCGGTCCCCGGAGGCGAGACGGTGGGTGGAGGCGGCCACGGAGGCCAGGGACAGGGCGCTGGAGACCGGGGCGAAGGGGGTCGGCGCCGCCAGGAACCTCGGCAGCGAGACGCTGGACCGGGCGGGCTCGGTGAAGGACAGGCTCGCCGGCGGGATCGCCGAGCGAGCCCGCCGGCGGCGCGGGAACGCACAGGGACGCGGCGGGGAAGCCTGAGAGGCCCACGGGCGGAGGTCGCCCCGGGGGAGACACCGGGCGCGGAAGGTCCACCGGGGCGGGAGAGGCACCGGGAGCCGGAGGTCCACCGGGGGCGGCAGGAGGACCGGCCGGGTGGCGGGCCGGTCCTCGGGGGCGGCGGTCCACGGCCGGGCGCGGCCGTGTCACCGGCCCTGGGCGCGGCGAGGCCGGGCGGATCGATGCGACCGGAGGTCTTCCCCGATGCCTCTGTCGCACTCGGCATGGACACGCCGGTACGGACGACCGCCCGCACACCCCCGTCCGGAGCCGTGCACGGGCTCGCGGGCTCGCGCCGGAACACCTCGATGATCCGGTCGGCGGCCCCGGGAGCAGTCGACCGGGCGAGGCTCGGCGGCGTCCGCTCCCCCGGCGCCCCGGGATCGTGGCGCACCGAGCGCCCCATCCCATTCCGGCCACTTCCCGCCGGGGTGTTCGGGAACCGTTTCGCGTCACCGCCAGACCGGCCGGCGGCTCCGCGCCACCGTGCCGAGCGGCTCCCGCGCGCCATCGGCGGACGGGGGCGACCACTCTGCCCACCCGGGCCCGGCGCCGCCGAGCCCCACCGGGGTCAGATGTCCCCGCTCGCCGCAGAAGGGAGAAGGGGCCGGTAAATCGGTTGCCACCGCTCCGGGAGGGGTGGTTAATCTGGCGGAGTTCCGTCGATCTGCTCTGGGCCCGCCGCGCCCTGGAAGAGGGATTTTTATGTTTCGGCCCGCGCCGAGCGCGCCTCGCCACACCGCGTAGCCGTCCGTCTTCCTGACGCCGTCCCTGCCGGACGGCGGACCGGACGTGAACCTCCGGTGCCCTGAACCAGCCCACACCTCTCAGCCCGCGCGCCTGTCGCGCCGAGCGGATGGGCCTCTCTGTCGAGCCGCTCGGCCTGCTCTTGCTGTCATGACGGATTCCTCAGCAAGGAGCACCGGGTGTCCAGTACCCCAAGGACCCTCCCACCCCTTCCGCCCACCTCCCCCACCGACATGTCCATCCGCGCGCGGGCAACTCGCCGGGAGCTGCCATGCGCCCGATGACCAGGGAGGAGATACGCGGCTCGATCGTGAACCCGGACGGGACCGGCAGCAAGGTCCGGCTGCCCGCCTGGTTCGACGACGTCCGGTGGGACCGGATCGACTATCTCGGATGGCGGGACATGCGCTCCCCCCAACGCGCCTACCTCGTCACCGAGGCCGACGACCAGGCGCGGGGAGTGCTGCTGCGGCAGGCCCCGAACAACGCGGCGCACAGCTCGCGCGCGATGATGTGCGACCTGTGCCGGTTCACCCGCCGGTTCAACGAGGTCTCCCTCTTCACCGCTCGACGCCCGTCCCGGGACAAGCGCAAACGCCTCAACACGGTGGGCCTTCTCCTCTGCACCGATCTCGACTGCGCGGTGAAGCTGCACAGCAAACCGATCCGCGGGCCTTTCGACCCCCCGGTGGAGGAAATGATCGAGCGACGCCGTGTGGGTATGCGTTCCCGCACGATCAGCTTCATCCATTCGGTGCCCGAAAGGGAATGAACCACTCGGCGGAGAACGTGACGGGTCACCCGGCGAGAGACCCTGAGACCTCCGCCGCCGTCACGGTCGAGGACAGCCGTCCATCCGGACAGGGGCCGGGCTCAGCAGCGAGCCCGGCCCCTGTCCGGATATCGAGGTCACCTGGGGCCGGGGGCGGGTCGGTCCGGCGCCGTCACGGGGGTGGCGGGGTGAGTGACGGTCAGGCCCGTCCGTCCGGTGCGCAGCCCCGCAGGATGAACGCGATCGCCTCGTCCAGCCCGCGCTCCGCGGCCTCCGGGGGGATCATGCCGGTCGCGGCCAGGCCGGCGAAGCCGTGCAGGGCCGCGAAGACCGGGACTCCGATCCACTCCAGGGGCCCCTCGCGCACCTCACCCTGGCGCTGCCCCTCCCGCATCAGACCCTCGATCAGCTCGGCCCAGCGCCGGCCGGCCTCCAGCAGGGCCGCCGAGGCTCGCGCGTCCTTCCTGACCGAGCACATCAGGTCGAGGAGCGCGGCGTTCTCCCTGCTGAAGCCCACATAGGCGCGGGCGACGGCCTCCAGCTTCTCGCGGCACGACTCCCCCGCGCCCCTCCGCGCCGCCAGCATGGTCTCGGTCATCCGCTCGTAACCGCCCAGCGCGAGCGCGTCGAGCAACGCCTCCTTGTCCTTGAAGTGGCGGCTGGGCGCGTTGTGGCTGACGCCGAGGTCGCGGGCGAGTTCGCGCAGCGACAAGGCGGCCGGCCCCCGGTCCCCGAGGGTCTCCTCGGCGCGGGCCAGCAGGGCCGCGCGCAGGTCTCCGTGGTGGTAGGGGCGGGTGCGGGACTGCATGGCGGCGAGTCTAACGGCCGTGTGCGCACCGACCACATGGTTGACCGAATCCACATTGTTGTCGTTGACAACAATGTGGACGCTGCCCACACTCGGAGACATGACCACCACACCCCACGCCGCACCCGGCCCGTGGAACATCACCGACATCCCCGACCAGCGCGGTCGCACCGCCGTCGTCACCGGGGGCAACAGCGGGATCGGCCTCGCCACCGTCCGGGCGCTGGCCGGCGCGGGCGCCCATGTGGTGCTCGCGGTACGGAACCCCGAGAGCGGCGAGGCCGCGGCCGCGGACGTCGACGGCAGCGTGGAAGTACGCCGCGTCGACCTGGCCGACCTCGCCTCCGTGCGCGCGTTCGCCGCCGCCTGGCGGGGCACCCTGCACACACTCGTCAACAACGCGGGCGTGATGGGCACCCCGGAGTCCCGGACCAAGGACGGCTTCGAGACGCAGTTCGGAACCAACCACCTGGGCCACTTCGCCCTGACGAACCTGCTGTTGCCGCACATCACCGACCGGGTGGTGACCGTCTCCTCCGAGGCGCACAGGAAACCGGGCACACCGCGCATCCGCTTCGACAACCTCGGACTGACCGGGGAGTACCGGCCGAGGGCGGCGTACAGCCAGTCCAAACTGGCCAACCTGCTGTTCACCCTGGAACTCCAGCGGCGCCTCGCCGCCGCGCACTCACCCGTGCGGGCCCTGGCCGCGCACCCCGGCTGGGCCGCCACGAACCTGCAGCGCCGCCGCGGCAGCGCCCTGAGCCGCGCCGCGATGCGGATCGTCGCCCAGGACAGCCGGGCCGGCGCGCTGCCGACCCTGTACGCCGCCACCCAGGACCTCCCCGGCGCGAGCTACGCCGGCCCGGACGGCCGGGGCGAGATCCGGGGCCGTCCGACCCTCGTCGGCCGCTCCGCCGCGGCCAGCGACCCGGTGGCGGCCCGGCGCCTGTGGGCGGTCTCGGAGGAACTGACCGGCGTCACCTTCCCGGAACCCGCCCCGCCCGCCCCGCCCGCCCCGCCCGCCCCGCCCGCCGGAGCCTGACGCGCCGCGCACGAGGCCCGGCGTTCCGGCGTTCCGCGCCCACGGGACGGGAGTACCCGAGTGGAGCGGAGCCGTTCGTCGCGGCGTCAGGACCGGTGGGCGGCCGCGATCTGGCCGACCAGGACGGCGAACGGCATGTCGAGCGCGGCGTAGACAGCACCCGCCTCGGGCGCGGCGTTGTCCCCGAGAGCCTCGACGATGAGGGTGGCGTAGTCGCTGGGGATGACGCCCGCCTGCTGCATGCGCGCCAGCCCGGCCTCCCGCTTGGCCGGGCTGAAGGTGCCGGAGGCGTCCACCGCCACGTAGGCGTCGTAGCCCGCGGCGGTGGCGGCGTACGCGGGCAGGGCCGCGCACACCTCCAGAGACACCCCGGCGAAGATCAGCTTCCGGCGGCCGGTGGCCTCGACGGCCTCGCGGACCCGGTCGTCGTGCCAGGCGTTGACGGAGCCGCGGTCGATGATCTCCTGCCCGGAGGGAAGGGCCTCGACCAGTTCGGGGGCGGTGGGCCCCCACATGCTGTCGGCCGCGGTGGTCGTCACCACCAGCGGGATGCCCAGCGCGGTCGCGGCCCGCGCCAGCGCCGCCACATTGTGCTTCAGCTCGGCCACCGGGATGTCCCGGACGCCCGAGAGCAGACCGACCTGATGGTCCACCAGAACGACAGCGGCGTTCTCGCGGGTGACCGGCTCCAGGTACCTGCCGCGCTCACTCATGATCTTCCCCTCACGTTTTAGTCACTAATCGTGATAGTCAATTTCAGTGACGACTTTGAATCTAGGCGACCATCACCCTTCTGGCAAGCGGGAGTTGGAGCGGCGCGGGGCGCGGGGCGGTCCGGCGGCTAAACTCGCCGGTCGGACCGCCGTGAAGGGGACGGCGGAGACAGGACGGAAGAGGGAGGGCGTGGGGCATGACCGGCGACCGGCAGACAGAACCGGGACCGGATCTGGGGGTGCTCGCCGCCCGGGTGCTGTTCTCCGTCCAGCGTGAACTGTTCGCCACGCTCGCCGAGCGGGGCTTCGACGACATCCTGCCGCGCTCGGGGGCCGTTCTGGCCCATCTGCGCCCCGAGGGCATCCGCGCCAGTGAACTGGCCCGTCTGTCCGGCCGGCACAAGCAGGTGGTCGGAACACTCGTCGACGATCTGGAACGCCTCGGCTACGTCGAACGTGTCCCGGACCCCGCCGACCGCCGCGCCAAACTGGTCCGCCCCACCGAACGCGGTCTACTCCAGATGGAGACGGCCGGCGCCATCATGCGCGCGATCGAGGAACGGCACGCGCAGTCGCTGGGCGAGGAAACCTACGCCGCCTTCAAGAGAGCACTCGGACAGGTGGCGCTGGCCCAGAGCGCGGCAGCCGAGAGGCCGGGCTGAGCGGGCACGCGAGCCGGGAGCACGACCGCGCGAACACGCGGGGCGAGGTCGAAGGACGGCGAGCTTCCCACTCCGTAGAAGCCGAGATCGTCCAGGTAGTCGATGCGGTCGCCGTCGATCCAGTGGCGGCCCCGGTAGGCGTGGGGGCGTCCGCCCCTGGTCTCGTCGTAGCGGCCGTCCGGCGTGAGTTCCTGGCGCGGGAAGCCGGCGCGGTCGGTCCAGACGCCGACGCGCGGATCGCCGGTGGGTTCCCGGGCGGCCGGGATGTCCGTCTCCGGTGCGGTGGCCCGTCCGGGGACCTCGGCACCGGACCACAGGACCGGACGCCCGGCAGCGACGAGCGCGCGGATCTGCTCGGGCCTCGTCAGGAGCGCGGTCAGCGCGCTCGGTGCGTCGGCGGCGAGTTCGTCGGACAGCACCAGGAGGTCGGCGGTGTTCCCCGGTGCCGGAGTCGCGGAGTACTCGGAACGCCGGCCACGGCCCGCGGTCAGTGCCACGGCGTCCACGACGGCGGGGGCGATCGTCAGTCCGGTGCAGTCGACGACGATGGCGTTGTCGTCGGCTGCGGCGGTGATGCCGGGGCCGACCCCCGCCAGCAGCCTGCCGACGAGCAGCAGATCGGCGCCGGTCACGGTCCCGATCAGCGGGTCCGTGGTCAGGACGCGGGCCTGGGCGAACAGGACGGGAAGCGCCTCGCCGTTCGAGAGGATCTGGTCAAGGGCCCCGGCGTTCCAGGTCGTGGTATCGGTGCGGCTGCTCATGGAGACTCCTCGGTGCGTCGTCGGCACGTCGGCACGTCGCCCCGGCCGCAGCGCGCGGCGGGCGAGGCGGTGTGGCGGTGGAGCGGTGGAGCGGTGGAGCGGTGCGGGATCTGGGTACGCGGGGCCGGCCGCCCTCCGGCCACCAGGTTCGCCGCGACGGGGAACCGCAGCCAGGCCGCGCTGTCCCCAGGAGTCCGGCACACACCATCCGTCCGGCTCCGTACCCCGTACGGGGAATCGACGACGACGTCCGTGGCCGCTTGCGCGCGGAGCCATGCCCGCCACCGTGCTTGATCATGATCTGGCACCGCGCCGACCACGGGTTCTCCGCCGCCCAGCGTTCGCTGTGGACGCGCCGGCGGGCCGCTGTCGCCGCCCGCGCGGTCCTCGCCACCCGGCGGCCGCGGCGGCATCCGCGTGATTCCCCCTCCCGGAGGGACCCCATCCACGTCGCCGCGCCCGCGCCGCCGAGCCCGAGGTTCCGCGGAACTGCCCGGAGAGAGTCCCTCCGTTGATGACGGGGAAGGCTTGGCTCCGACAGCCGTGCGGTCATGGCGCAGCCGTGGCGGGCCGCTCTCTCCTCCCGTCGGACGGGGGACCGCCTGCGCCCGTGCGGATCGACCAGCACGTCGTCGGCCGTGAACCGCCCCGCCCACCGCGTACGACGGAAGGACGCGACCATGTCCCGGACCAGCTCCGCTCCGGCTCCACCCCTCCCGCTGCCCACGGCCGCGTACTCCAACGGTCACATCGCCGCGCGGGACCGCTTCGGCCACTGGCGTGAGCTGCTGAGCAGTACCCACGCGCCCCTGGAGCTGCGCAGCGACCACTCCGACGACTTCCTGGTGCGGCAGCGCGTGATCAGGCTCGGGGAGGTGACGGTGTGGCCGGCCGCCTTCCCGCCCGTGGTCTTCCGCCGGCCCCAGAAGCTCATACGGCAGTCCGATCCCGAGAGCTACCATCTGACCCTGATGCTCCGGGGTGTGGGAGTGGCCGAGTGGCGCGACAAGTCGTTACGGGCGGGCCCCGGACTCTTCCACACCTGCGACTCCTCACGGCCGGTCGAGATCCGCTCCTTCGCTGAGCGGGGCCGGATACTGATGATCGGGGTCGAGGTGCCCAAGGCCGTGCTGCCCCTGCCCCGGCGGCTCGCGGACCGCTCGGTGGGGCTGCCCATCCCGGACGACCAGGGTGTGGGCGGCCTGCTGGCGAGTCTGCTGCGGCGGCTCGTGCGCAACCTTCCCGAGTACGGGCTCGCGGACGGACCGGGGCTCGGGGCGGTGATCGCCCACCTCGCGGCGACCGCGCTGGCCCAGGCGGTGGAGAACGACAGCGCGCTGCCGCAGCACACCCGCCGGGTCACGACCGCGCTGCGGATCAGGGCTTTCATCCAGCGGAACCTGGGTGATCCCCGCCTCTCCCCCGCCGAGGTCGCCGCGGCGCACCACATCTCGACCAGTTACATGCACCGCGTCTTCCGGCACGAGGGCGTCACCGTGGGGACCCTGATCCGGCGGCAGCGGCTGGAACGCGCCGGTACCGACCTCGGCGACCCGCGCCGGGCCGGCGAACCCATCCAGGCAATCGCCGCTCGCTGGTGCCTCACGGCATCCGAGTTCAGCCGGAGCTTTCGAACCGCCCAGGGAATGACACCCGGCGAGTACCGCCGGCTGGCCCTGCGCGCCGAGTCCGGCGACCGACCGCGCCGGCATCTCGGGGCCGGTCACTGATGTGCGCGCGTGGTGGGGGGCGCCGGTCGTTCCTTCCCCTGGTGGAGCCGGGTTGTGTCCACAGCGCGGGGGCGGGGTGCCGGCCCCGTACCTCCCGCCGGAGGCCCCGGGGAAGGAGAGCCTTGCGTTCCGTCGACGTCCGGAGCACCGACGGACTCATCCGCCACCGCCGCCGCCTCCCGCGCCGAACTCCCCCAGCCGAGGTCGCCCGGTTCCTCGCCGACTCCCGCGCCGTGGCCGACGCCGTGGTCGAATAGCCGGAGTCCGGGCCCGCACCCCGCTCCGGCAGGTGCGGGCCCGGCACCGCCACCGCCCGCGTGAGCCGACACAGCGGAGAGCACGGACATGAGCAGCACTCCAGGGGCGTCCGCCATCGGTGACATCGTCATCACGGCCCGTCCCGCCACCGACTGCGTCGCGCAGTTCGCCCTGAGCACCGATGACCTGCTCGCCGGTCCGGTTCTGGACTGCCCCGGCGGCGCGAGCGACTTCGCCGCCACGGTCCGTACCCTCGGCGGGACAGCCGTCAGCGCCGACCCCGTCTACAGCCACAGCCCCTCGGACCTCGCACGCGCGGTCGAGCGCGACCTCGCCCGGGTCCGCGCGTGGACGGCCTCACAGCCGGACCGGTTCCCCCTGGACGGGGCCGGCCAGTGGACCCACGCCCACCGCTGGAACACGGCCGCCGCCACCTTCCTCGACGACTTCCGGCGCGACCGGGCCGCAACCAGCGGGGACTACCGCGCCCTGTCCCTGCCCCGCCTGCCCTTCCCGGACGACTCCTTCACCCTCGCGGTATCGGGCTTTCTCCTCTTCACCTATCCCCGGCACTTCGACGTCGCCTTCCACCTCACCGCGATCCGGGAACTCGTCCGCGTCGCCGCGGACGTGCGCGTCCACCCGCTCAACGACTCCGCGCGAAACCCCTACCCCGCCCTGCCCCGGCTCCTGCGCCACCTCACCGAAGCCGGTATCACCAGCGAACTGCTCACCGTCCAGGGGCAGTCCGACAGCCGGGACAACCTCACACTCAAGCTCACCCGCCGGTGAGCACCCCGCCCGTGCCCCGCCCGTGCCCCGCCCGGAACGGCCGGAGCGCGGGATCGTACCCCGCGGGGCGCCCCGGTGGCGGACGAGAATGCTGACCGGCGGGGGTTCGTCCCGCCCCGAAGCCGCTACGCCACACGGCTGACCCGAGGAGGGCCGAGCAGGAGGCTGCGGCTACGGTTCACGCATCGGCGTGGTGACGCGGAGAGACTGCCGGCGAGTGTCGGGACGGCACTCGCGCCACGGCGGCCTCAGCGCCGGCGCCACAGCACACTCAGCGCCCGAAAGGTATGGAGGACGACGCATGCGGTCGGTCATTCCCGATTATCTGGCCGAGGCCATCGGAGATGTCGAGGCGGACACCTCCGGACAGCCGGCGGACTACATCCCCGAACTCGCGACAGCGGACCCCGAGCGCCTCGGCGCGGTCTTCGCCACCGTGGACGGCGAGGTCTACGGTGCCGGCGACATCGATACCGAGTTCACGATCCAGTCGATCTCCAAGCCGTTCGCGTACGCGCTGGCACTGGCGGATCGCGGCTTCGGCCCCGTGCTCGCCAAAGTCGGTGTCGAGCCGTCGGGAGAGGCGTTCAACCAGATCTCCCTCGAAAGTGATACCGGGCGCCCTTTCAATCCCATGATCAACGCCGGTGCGATCACCGCCCACTCGCTGGCCGGTTCGGAGGGCATGAACCCGGCGGAGCGTGTGGAGCGCGTGGTCCGGGGCCTTTCGGCGTTCGCCGGTCGTGAGCTGAGGACTGATGAGGCGGTGTGCGTGTCGGAGATGGAGCACGCGCACCGCAACCTCGCCATCGCGTACATGCTGCGCGGCTACGGCATCCTCACCGAGGACCCCAGGGCCGTCGTCGAGGGCTACATCCGCCAGTGCTCTGTGCTCGTCACCGTGCGGGATCTGGGCATGATGGCCGCGACGCTGGCCAATCGCGGCGTCAATCCTCTCTCCGGTGAGCGAGTGATCCGCGAACCGGTCGTGCGTCAGGTGCTGAGCGTCATGTCCACCTGCGGAATGTACGACGCGGCCGGTGACTGGGCGACCCAGGTCGGCATTCCGGCGAAGAGCGGTGTGGCCGGGGGTCTGATCGGGGCGCTCCCCGGCCAGATCGGCATCGCCACGTTCTCACCACGGCTGGACGCCCACGGGAACAGCGTTCGCGGAGTGTCGCTGTTCGAGCGGTTCTCCTCCGACATGGGTCTGCATGTGATGGAGGTCCCGGCCGCCGCGCGTGCCATCGTGCGGTCGAACCACGTCGTCGGCGACGGACCGGCCGCGGTCCGGGTCCTCCAGCTGCAGGGCGGGATCGGGTTCGCCGGAGCCGAGCGAGTTGTCCGGGAAGCCGTGAACACCGCCCCCGCGGAAGCCCGGGTGGTGCTGGACCTCACCATGGTCCATTCGATCGACGACGTGGCACGGCGCATGCTGCTGGAGGTCGTGCGCCGGCTCACGCTGGACGGTCACGAGATCTATCTCGTCGACCCGGAATCGATCATGCCCGATCCCGACCCCGGCGATGGCGGCCGGGTCACCGTCGTGGGCGATGTGGAACAAGCCCTGATCTCACCGCACGAGGTGGCCCGGCCGAGGAGCCGCCCGACGAGGAGTGAGACATGACGACCGGACAGGGGGCCGGTCGCCGGCGGTCGTAGCGCGGCGCGGGAAGGGAACAGGCCGTCCGGAAACGGCGGGTGGTGTCGGTGCGCCGGTCCGTGGATGTCGTTCAGGTGCACCCGGTCGTCGCCGAAGCTGCGGCCGCGCCACATCGCCGCCCCGTCCGGGGACCCGCCGAGGCACGCCCGCAGGTCCGGTACTCCGCGCGCTGTTCCCGTCCAGTAGGCGTCGGTGAGCTTCTGTGCCACCGTGAGGATCTGGCCGTCGCGCCGGCTAGAGCTCGGGCAGTCGGTCGGCCGGGGTGGGAGAGCGGCGGTCCTGCAGCCAGTAGAGATAGATCCGCAGGTCCGTCTCCAGGCATCCGGAGTCGGTGCCGCCGGCGATACAGGCCGCGAAATCCAGGGCACCCTCCCTTGCTCGTTGGTTCGGGAGCCACCGGTCGTACCGCTCCCACTCGTGCGCCTGGTCTCTCAGGTACTCCAGGATCCGCTCCCGGTCCCGCCACCACTCCCGGACCAACTCCGGTGTCCACCGCTGGTCCCCGTCCCAGGCATAGCCGTCCATGGGTTCCGCCTCGATGGCACCGAGTACGTCCCTCACCTCGTCCGGTGTGCGCGGCTGGCGGTACACGTACTCAGTGAAGTACTGACCGCCGCAGTGGATGTGCCGCGGGGCTTCGAGCCGACCTGTCGCGCAGTTGTCCGTCTCGGCGCCGTACACCGGACCCGGGACATTGAGCCACAGGCGGTCCTCCCAGCGACCGTTGCCGCTCGGGTACACCTGGAACAGCGCCGCCGCCGCGTCGAAGTAGAGCGTCATCAGGGCAGCGTACTTTTACCCGAAAAGCTGAGACCGGAACGCGCTCGGACGCACCACCATGAGCCGCCCAAGCCGCGGACGTGCCGCGGCATCCGCCCGCGTACCGGACGGCGGACTGTCCCCGTGTCCCCGCGTCACCCTCACCAGCCTTCGCGACTGGCGGGCTCCAGCACCCCCTCGCCCGCACCGAACCGCAGAACGAACCGGTCGGTGCTCTGCCCGTCCTCGGTGACGGTCTCCAGCGGGACTTCCCGATCCACCCCCGTCCGGCCGGCCCCGCAGCCGCACGACCCCTTTCGCGGTACGGGAACCGCGGCGTCCACGGATGCCACGCTTGCACCTGGACCGCACCGGCGTGTTCCAGCCGGTCCAGGCGCGGACCCCAGGGGCAGCCCGGGCCGCTGGAAAGCAATGTGCCTGGACGTCTGCTCCCTCTCCCGCACAGAGCCCGATAAGCAGCGCGGCGGTCGCCTCCAGCAGGCCCGCGCGTCACGATCGTCATCCTGCCGGGTCCGCCCCGGGCGGCTCCGGATCGGCAGGCTGTCAGGACGGCACGGCGGGGCAGCTGGTGCCCCGGGGTGGGACTGCCAGGTCGGTGAGGTAGCTGTCCACGGCCTCCTCCATGCACGGGCCGCTGGTGACGCTGCCGTGACCGTGGCCCTCGTAGGTGAGCAGTACGCCGCTGCGGCCGAGCTGCCGGGCCACCGAGACCGCCCACGGGTAGCCGGTGGCGGGGTCGTGCAGCGCGTTGGAGACCAGGATCGGCGGGGCACCATGTACGTCCAGGCGGTGCTGCGGGTTGGCGGTCGGCGCGCCCAGACACGCCGCTACCATGTGGATCGGCAGCAGGTAGGGCAGGTCGGGCGCGGTCGTGTTCATCATGGCGACGAGCGAGGTGTACTCCTGGTAGTCGCGCACCGGCAGGTGCCAGTCCGAGCAGAAGACCGGGGTGGCCGAAGGCAGCGGCGCCATCGAGGCGGGCGACGCGGGCAGCGGCTTGCTCGCGTCCATCCCCGCGATCGCCGTGGCCAGGCCCGCGTAGTCGGCCTGGTAGAACTTCCGGAACGCGATCTTGTTGACCAGGTCCGAGGAAGACAGCGAGGTGCCCGGCTTCGCCGGGTCCTCCAGCTCGCCGCGCCCGGCCCGGGCCAACAGGCCCCGCCAGACGTCGCGGACGTCGAGCGCACAGTCTGCGGCACGGTCGCACCACTTCACGAACTCCCGGAATGAATCCTCCGCGCCGGCCGCCTCGGACTGCAGGAAGTCACGGGTGGTCGCGACGCTGTGGTCCATGACGCTCTCCAGCACCAGCGCGCGCACGCGGCGCGGGTAGGTCTCGGCGTACTGCGCCCCGAGCAGCGTGCCGTACGAGCTGCCATGGAAGGTCAGCTTCCGCTCGCCGAGTGCGGCCCGGAGGGCGTCGAGGTCCCGGACCGTCTGGGCGGTGTCAAGGTGGTCGAACACCGGGCCGGTACGTGCCCGGCAGTCGGCACGGAGCCGCCTGTTGTACGCCAGGGTGGCGTCGAAGTCCGCCTGGCTCTTCAGCTCCGGTGACGGCCGCTCGGCAAGCATGCCGCCGGAGCAGGTCACCGGGTTGCTGCCGCCCACGCCGCGCGGGTCGAAACTGACGATGTCGAAGCCGCGGCGGACCTCGGGGCTGAACCGGCTGATACGGCGCACCACCATCTCCACACCCGAGTCGCCCGGCCCGCCGGGACCGAACACCATCGAGCCGACGCGTGCGCCGGGGTCGGTGGCCTTGCGGCGGGCCACGGCCAGGTCGAGTCTCGGCCCGTGCGGATGGGCCCAGTCGACCGGCACCGAGAGAGTGGCACACTCCGCTCCCGGCTTTGCCGGGTCGTCACACGGTACCCACCGCAGGGCCCCGGTGGCGGACGGCGACGCGTGGACTGCGGGAGCGGCGGCGATGCCCGTGATGACGGCCATGGCGAATCCCACCGCCATGGCCGTCCCCCGCACGGCGATGCGCCGCAGTGCGGATCTGCCCCTTAACGGCATGGAGCCTCCTCGTGAAAGAGCGGTTGCGTCAGACGTGCGGGCCCCGGCCGGAACAGGGTCGTCACGGTAGGTGCGCTGCCGCCCATATGGTGCCCCTGTCAGGGATTTTCCGGGTCAGGTCGGGGAGAACTCAGGGGCGATCGGGGCGCAGCGCGGAAAAGGTCGGGGTCGGGTCAGGGGAAGAGATCAGTCGCGGTCTCCAACGGTCCGGCAGCCACGAGGCCGGCCTCCGCGAGGAGGGAGAAACCGTGGGACCGCTGACCAACAAACTCAAGGCCGCGGGATCGCCACCCGATACGACAAGACCCCCAGACAGCCACTTCGTCGCCAGGGGTCGGCGGGCAGCGGCCCGGCGACGGCGGGCGCCAGGCTGTGGAGGAGCTTGATCACAACGTCTCGCCGGGACGCCGATCCTCGTGACGGCGAGCCGGGATTTCCCGGAAGGCCGCCCGCGTGCTTCTCGCCACAGACCGCCGAAGGCCCGGCCCAGTCCACATACGGGCGCACACCGACGGGAGACTGCGCCGGAACAGCGGAGCGGCGATCCGCGCGGTGGGGTGGCGGTCAGCGGTCGTCGCCGATTTCCTCGTGCATCTGGGGCTGGTCGTCGCCCTGGCGGCTCAGCGCGTAATTCTCGACCCTGTTGAACTGCTTCGACGCGACCCCGATGATCTCGTCGTACGGGTTGACCCCCGTGGCCTTGCCCGCGGTGCCGCCCAGCAGCCCGCCGCCGATCCCGCTCATCATGCCGTGGCCGGCGGAGGCGAGTTTCGCGCCGGTGTCCAGGACCGCGTTACGCGGAATGCCCGCCATGTCGGCGTACTTGTCGGACAGTGCCGTGCGGATCATCGCGGCGAACGGGGAATACGCAGGCTCCGGCAGGTACTCCTCCTTGTAGAACTTCAGCGCCTGCGCGGTCATGAACCGGCCGTCTTCCGTCGGCTTCCACTCGTCGTCCCGTGCGGTGAGCCAGAGGGCCGTCGCCTGGCCGACGTCCTTGGGTGCCAGCCACCGCTCCGGCGTGCCGAGGTAGTGGTTGATGTAGTGCCAGGCGCCCATGAACCCCTGCGCGTCGTTCCTGGAGACGGTGAGCCCGAGGTTCCGCATCGCTTCGAGGATCTGCACGCTGAAGACATAGGTGGCGCCGCAGGTGTACTTCTGGGAGACCGGCTCGCCCCACTTCGCGTAGTCCCACGCGCCGCTCTTCTTGTGGAGCTGGCGGACCGAGGCGTGCACCAGGCGCACCTTGGTCACGGTGGCGGCGAGCGTGCCGTCGCTCAGCGCGCCCCGGTCGCCCATGCCGATGAACAGCCGAGAGGACTGCGACAGGCGTCGGCCCGGTCCCTTGACCCCGCCCAGGCGGCCCGTGGTGCGCAGGGTGTACGCCCCCGTCGGCGCCAGGTAGGTGCCGATCAGGCCGACAGTGCCCTGGAGCATCGACGCCACGCCGTGATGGTGGTCGAAGAAGCTCTCGGCGGCCCGGACGTCGGCCCCGCTCCAGCCCGGCGGGTCGACGGTGGCCCCCTTGAGGAACGTGGCCAGCCGCGGTGGCAGGCCGGACAGATCCTGGCCGGGCCTCAGCGTGCCGATCGTCCTGAACAGGGCGTTGACCCCGTCGATCTCCCGGTTGTCGATCAGATCGGACACCAGATGATCGGCCTCCGGGTCACCCGCCTGGTTCGCCACTTCGAGTTCACTCGCGATATTGGCGGTCGTCAGTGCCACAAGTGGTTCCGTTCCTCGGAGACATCGGGATGGTGGTCGGGTCACGGAAGGCTGCCGCGACCGCGAACCCGATGCTGGCAACACCCAGACAACGCCGGGGCCTCCTTGACCCAGCGGAACGTTTCGTCCTCACCCGATCGAGGCCGAACGTCCCCCTGCCCTGCGGACGAGTTGACGACGGCGCACACGAATGCGCGTCGGGGTTCCCACCCTCCGACCGCCACCAACGCCCAGCGCCTCCCCGGCACAGCTCCTCAACGCACCGCCCGGTGTTGCCGCAACGACAGCCCACGGGTGGTCACCACAGGCGGCGGGACCACCTTCCGTCCGGGGCCGCGGCGGGCATTGGCGCCGGAGCCGATCGGGCCGTCGCCGGAGGCCGGCGCCGGGACGGGGGCCGACTCCGGGACGGGGGCCGACTCCGGGACGGGGGCCGACTCCGGTGTGGGGGCAGGCCCCGGTGTGGGGGCAGGCCCCGGTGTGGGGCCCGGAAGATCTTGGTGATAGAGAACAAGCGGAGTCCTGCTCAGGATGACGGACCGTAGCGGGCAGCGATCTCGGCGGCGCGGTGGCGCAGGGACGCGCGCAGCCACTGCGGGGCCAGAACCTCCGCGTGGGTGGCGAGCTGCCACAGGGCCCATTCGGCGTGTCGCGAATCCTGGAAGATGACGTTCAGCCGCAGCCAGCCGTCCGCGTCGGCTTCCTCGGAGCAGACGGCCAGGACAGTGCCCGCCAGAGGCTCCCGCCGCGCCGGGTCCACCCGTACCAGCACGGTGACCTGGTCACCGCCGGTCCGAAAGCTCGCGTTACGTTCCTGCCAGGCCCGGTCCAGGTCGACGGATTCCGGTCGTTGCGCGGGTTCGTCGAGTTCCACGGCGACCAGCACCCGGGACAGCCGGTAGGTGCGGTCCTCGCCTGCTCTCTTGGCCAGGAGGTAGCCCTGTCCGCGGACGGCGGCCAGGCCGATGGGGTCCACCGTGCGCCACTTCGGGGCTTGGTCCACCGCCGCGTAGTGGATGCGCAACTTGTGGCCGGCGAACACCGCGCGCCGGATCTCGGCCCCGATGGCGTCGGGCACTTCCTCGTCGGCCACACGGCGCGAGAGGAGGTCGGTTTCCGGGTCGATGAGTAAGCGCTGCGCCGCACCGGCCGCGGTGTACCGAAGGCTCTCGGGCAAGGAGTCGACCACCTTGAGCATGGCTGAGGCAAGCGCCGAACCGAGGCCGAACAGCTGGGCGCCGCGCCGCGATCCGGCCACGAGCAAGGCGAGCGCCTCATCGTGATTCAGTCCGGTGAGAGCCATCTGGAAGTCGGGCAGAAGCGAGAAACCGCCGCGCCGGCCGCGCTCGGCATAGACCGGGACGCCGGCCGCGGACAGCGCCTCTACGTCCCGCAGCACCGTACGGGTGGAAACCTCCAGCTCACGGGCCAGTGACTCCGCGGTCATCCGACCGCGCTGACGGAGCAGGAGCACCAAGGCAACCAATCGGTCTGCGCGCATCCGGAAACTCTAACCAAATACATGACTGAAGATGTCACGTATTACTGGAAGGCTCTGTTGCACGACGTCAAAGTCCGGCAGCTGCCGAGTCGCTGAACGTCCGCAGTGTCAGCAAACCGAATGGAGCGAGTCGGTAATGGAACGTAACGCCGTCAACCCGGTCACGTGGTCGGCCGAGTTGGGCTTCAACCAGGGTGAGGTCGTCTCCGGGCACGCTCGGACCCTGTACATCTCGGGGCAGACCGCGATGAGCGAGGAAGGCGAACCCCAGCACGACGGTGACATGGCGGCGCAGCTCGCGCTGAGCATCGACAACATCGAGGCGGTGCTCACCGAGGCCGGCATGACCCTCGCGAACCTCGTCCGGCTCAACGTCTACACGACCGACGCCGACACGCTCTTCCAGCACTACGGTGTGCTGGCGGGTCGGCTGGGTGCCGCCCGGGTCTCGCCGACCACCACCATGCTCGGTGTGACGCGTCTGGCCGTCCCCGGCCAGCTGGTCGAGCTCGAGGGCACCGCCGTCGCGTGAGGCAGCCCCGTCTTCGTCTCCGCTGTTCGTGCCGGTTCACCGGCACGAGCAGCGGGCACGTGAACCGCGGCCTGCCGCTTGACGCAGGCCGGTGCCGCCGGCCCGCCCCGGGGATCGCGGGGGCGGGAGAGTCGCCCCCGACTCCGCGGGTGGTTGTCGACCATGCTGCTGCGCCATCGCTGCCGCTCCTTGTCTCCCCGGGAAAGGCTCCCAGCCTGCGCTTGACCAGCCCGGAGCCGCGCACGCGGACGCGGCGAGGGTGCTTCGACGGCCGGCCGGGGTTTCGCGGAGCCGGGCCGCCGCCCGGTCGCGGCACTCGGCGGAATCGCGGGCGGAACTCGCACCGGTGCAGGCGGATTTCCATGCCCGAAATCCCGGAGTGGGCCCTTTGATCGCATGCGAAATGTTCCGACGCATCCTCCCCTGGAATCAGATGTTCGTCCATGAGGCTCTGTCCCATTGAAGTCGCAGGTCAAAGGGCTGGTGCGATCGATTCTCCGGTGGCCGTGCCGGTCGCGGGCGGAAGTTGTCCGGCGTACCGGAATCCGACGCAGAGCATGCGTTCCGGTGTGCCTGATGATGTTCACCGCTCCTGACGGTGCAGACCCGACTGGTGCGTTCCGCGGGTTCTCGATTCCCTGAGGCGATGGGTTCCGCGGAGGCTGTTCGTGTCCGGGGTACCGCGGGCCGGCGTGTCTGTTCGCCGGTACCTCGATTCGGTGAAAGGCGCCCGCTCTCTTTCCTGTACGGGGATCGGTCCTGTGATGATCCGGCCAGAGGCAGCGGAGCTTCATCGGATGGCATACGCCGGGCGGGCGGGATTGTTCTGTGTCCCGCAGGGCGTGGGTTGGTAAGGGAGTGGGTTATGGCGGGTAGGGCACGCAGGTTCGGAATGATGGTGCTCGGGCTGGTGACGGTGGTGGGAACAGCGCTTGCGGCAGGCCCGTCCGCGACAGCCGCGGCGGCTCCGGAGGAGTGCGGGAAGGGAGAGTTCTGTCTCTACGAGACGTCCGAGGGCGGACAGGTCCAGCGGCTCACCGGCCAGGTGGAGGGTGACTGCATCCCGACCAGCATGACCCTGGCGGACGGAACGGTCCAGCGAGCCAGGATGGTCACCAACCGCGGGGATCTGCGGGTGGTCCGCTTCAACAGCGACGACTGCTCGGGGAAGAGCGCCGGATCGCTGCCACTCTTCGGGACGTCCGTCGAGGACGGCGGGCCGAAGTCGTTCCGGCCCATCGCCTGCGCGATCGACAAGATCTGTTTCTGGGAGAACGAGAACTTCTCCGGAACGAAGGTGAAGCTGGACTACGCGGACTCCTGCTCGCCCATCGGGATCGAGGGCAGGGCCGTGTGGAACCTCGACCTCAGGACGGTCAGCACCTACGAAGGCTGGGTATGCGTGGGAGCCGGCTTCCGAGGAAATGTCGCCCTCGGCGGACTGGGATCACTGACGTATCCCGTCAACCGGATCAGCCGCGCCGCCTGACAGCCCCGAACCCCGCAGTGGCCTGCCCGGGACACGAACACCGGGCAGGCCATATCTCACCCCCACCACTCCCCCTCCCCGCATCCCCGTCCGCCGGCGCGCCCCCGATGAGAGAGGATCATCACGCCGGGACCGAACTGCCGGGCCCCGCCGTTCCCGGCAGTACCCCGGTGGCGGACCGACGTTGATCGTTTCGAGGGTGCCCCTCTCGGTCAGCACCTCGGGGGCGACGAAGTCCTGCATTCCTTCCCGAGTGAAGACCTGGCCGGCGGCGACGGGCGAGAGTCCGACGGGAATCACGCCGTCGGACAGCAGGCCGGGGTGGCCGCTCCGTCCGGTGTGCATGAGCTGGGCGAAGATCACACCGCCTTCGCGGTACTCACAAATGCACAAACATGCAACGCGTGCACACATTTTCCGGGATGTGACCGAGTCCCGTGGCGGGACGAGCCATCAGGATGGAAGAGCCGTAAACAACTCTGCGGGAGGCGCCCTGTGCGTGCCCAGAACCCTGCCGGCCAAGCCCATTGCCTTGGACACCGGAGAGCCCCGGGAACCCAACCTCCCTCGACCGGCGTGTTGCCGGAAGCGCCGGCGTGGCCGCTGTCCGGGGCGCTGGTATTGACCCTTCGGCCCAAGGGTCACCGGTGGGTGCTCGCCGTCTGGGCCGCTGCCTTTCGACGACACCGCTGAGGGCTCCTTCGCTCCTGCCCCGAGCGTCGCCCGAGCGGCTCCCGCACAGTGCAGTCTCGACCCGAGGACGCGTCATGACGCATGAGTTAACGACCTCATCGGCCATCCAGGTGATCGACAGCCCGCGGTCCGGTCCTTACCGCGGCAAGGCCGTCCGGACCTACGACGATCCTCCGTGGATGTGGCACAACGCGCTCGGCACGGAGCACCTGCTGTTCCAGTTCGGCCTGCTCGACGCCGGGGAACTCGCCGGCCCTCCCCGGGGATCGGTGGGCCCCTCCGAGATACGCCACTTCGACCGTCAGCTTCGGATCGCGGGCCTGACCGGACCCGGCCGGCCACGGGTCGACCACATCCTGGACCTGGGCCGGGGCTGGGGATTCCTCTCTCCCGCTACTTCGTCGAGCGTTTCCCCGAGGCCCGGCACGTGGACGTCGTCAGCATCAGTGTGCGGCAGCTGGAGTACTGCGCCGAGCAGCTCACCGGACACCGCGCGGCCGCCCGCATCCGGCTGTTCCTGTGCGACGGGCAGGACGTCGACCTGCTGCCCGAACCGGAGATTCCCTACGGCCCGGTGGTCGTGCGCGGGATGTACACACGCTTCCTCAACGACGTCCTCGAGACGTCCGTCAAAACCGTCCCCCAGATCCGGGAAGGCGGCCCCCTGGTCATCCCCGACACCCTCTACAAGCGCGACCTGATCCGGTACGAAACCGCCGTCCCCGACACCGTGGACCGCCTGGCCCGGGGCACCCGCAAGAGCCCCGCCTGCCTCGCCCGGGTCCTCGAAGAGCATGGCCTGATCCTCCAGGACATGCGGATCACGCCGTCCAACGCGGAGGTCATCCACTGGTTCCTGCCCGGACAACGGCCGACGACGTGGCCGCACACGGGCCGGCCGGCCACTCGGCCGAGTGGGTCCGGGCAGCACACCGGCCTCCTTCAAGTCCCGCCCCGGTGTGACGCTCGCCGGCTGTCCGACGACGGCCGGGGGCTACCGGGCTCGTTCGGCGCACCGGACCGCCGGCCGGGGCCGGGCGGCAGGGCCCGGCGCGATGGACGCTCCCGGGGGCGACCTTCCAGCCCGTCGATGATCTGCCGGACATCTGGGGAACCCCTGAGCGCACCACCCAACCCGCCGGCCCCGACCCTGCCGCCCACGGCGGCCCTCCCCACCCGAGTCGCCCGGCCCCGTCACCGCCCGGCCGGCGGGGAGAAACGCACCGTCTCACGGAAGGAGTACCCCCATGGATCACACCACCCCCTTGGACTCCCCCGCCATGTACTACTCCTCCGTGTCCATGCACCCGCTGACCGATAAGGCTGACGCACGGAGATCGGCGCCGAGCAGCACCCAGCGCACCCCACCTCCCACAGCCGTGACCGCCTACGACAACAGGAAGCAGACACCGCGATGACCCACCGCTCCGCGCCTACCGGCGTCGGCACGATGTACGACCAGTTCAGCGACGTGTTCGCCCAGGCGATGGGCGGCAACATCCACGTCGGCTACTGGGACGGCGCCGACGACCCCTCCACCGTGGAACAGGCCACCGACCGGATGACCGACATGGTCGTCGACCGGCTCGCCGCCCAGCCCGGCCAGCACCTCCTGGACATCGGCTGCGGAACCGGGCGCCCCGCGACCCGCATCGCGACCCGGACCCAGGCACGCGTCACCGGCATCACCATCAGCGCCCACCAACTGGAACGCGCCCAACAGACGGCGCGGCCGGCCGGGAGCGGCACGCACGTCGACTACCGCTTCGCCGACGTCATGAAGCTCCCCTTCGGCGATACGACCTTCGACGCGGCTTACGCGATCGAGTCCCTCATGCACGTACCCGACCGGACCATCGCGCTCACCGAAGCCGCCCGCACCGTCCGTCCGGGCGGACACCTGGTGGTGACCGATTTCCTTCTGCGCCGCCCGGTCACCGGCGCGGCCCAAGTCGCGGTGGACACCGCCGCCGGAATCTTCCAGGTCGCCAATTTCGCGTCGCCTGACGAGTACCGCACTCACCTCGCATCCGCTCACTGGCAGTTGGAGGCGTTCGAGGACATCGGGGAGCAGGTCCGCCGCACGTACACCCATCTGACCGCCACGATGCACGCCCTGCGCGACAGCGTGCCGGCCGAACTCACCGACCTGATCGACCAGGGCATGGACGCCATCGGCGCGTTCGCCACCTTCCCTGAAGTGGGCTACGTGCTCATCACCGCCCGCCGCGTCTGATCGCCGCGCCCGAGCAGCACACGCTTCGCGGCCCGCACCGTACCGACAGCAAGGAGAGGAAAGGGCAATCGTGAGCACACACCTTGAGACAGTTCCCCTGGCTCCCGGCGCACTGCCCGGGATCGGGCACCTGGGCCGGCTGGCCAGGGATCCGCTGGGGTTCTTCGAACAGCTCCGCCCCCATGGCCCGCTGGTGCGCATCCGCCTGACCCACCGCACGGTCTACGTCGTGACCTCCGCCGAACTCGTCCACCAGGTCCTGGTGACCGACAGAGCGGACTACGACACGGGCGGCCTGGTCATGGACACCGCCCGGGAACATCTGGGAGCGAACCTGGCCGTGGCGCCCGGCGACCTCCACCACACCCACCGCCGCCTGATCCAGCCCGTGTTCCGTCGCGACCGGATGCCCGACTACGTGCGCCGCATCACCGCGCACGCCGAGAAGCGCATCGCGGGCTGGGAAGCCGGAAAGGTCCTGGACGTGTCCCCGGAGATGACCCGTCTCACCACCGGCGGCTTCACCCTGTCCCTGTTCACCGACCCCGTGTCCCCCCGGGTCCTGGCCCGTTTCAAGGACGACCTCCCCCTCGTCCTGTCCGGACTCGCGCTCAAAGCCTCCGTCCCGGCAGCCGCACGGCTACCGCTGCCCCGTAACCTCCGCTTCAACCGCGCCACACACCGCACTCACACGGCGATCGACACGATGCTCCGCCACCGGCGCGACGACCCCGGGCACCACGATGACCTGCTCACCGTACTGCTCGCAGCCCACAACGGCCTCGACGCCAGGGCCGCCGACGAACAGATACGGGGACACATCCTGAGCTTCATGATCGCCGGGATCGAGACCACCGCGTCCCTCCTGGCCTGGACACTGCACGAACTGACCACACGACCGGACCTCTACCGAAGCGTCCAGAACGAGATCGACACCGTCCTCGACGGCTCCACGCCCGCGTACCAGGACCTGCCCCGGCTGCCGCAAGTGACGCAGGTGCTCATGGAGGCACTGCGCCTTCACCCACCGGTATGGATGCTGAGCCGCACCACCCGACGCCCCACCGAACTCGGCGGCCACACCCTGCCCCCCAACGCGGGCATCGCCTTCAGCGTCCCCGCGCTCCACCACGACCCCGCGGTCTTCCCCGGCGCCGACCGCTTCGACCCCGACCGGTGGCAGCCGGGCCGCATCACGCCTGCCCAGAAGGCCGGCTTCCTGGCCTTCGGTACCGGTCCACACAAGTGCATCGGCGACGTGTTCGGGCTGGCCGAGGCCGCAGCCACCCTCACTGTCATCCTCCAGCACCACCGGATACACGCGGCACCGGGCAGCAAGGTCACCCCGCAGGCCCGCGCGACGCTGCGCCCCGCCGGACTGCGGCTGCTGGTCGAGCCGCGCACCGTGGGCACACGCGTGTGAGCAGCCGAGGTACAGGAATCCCTGTGGGCCAGCGGCATCGGGGGGCCCAGGGGGCGGCCTCGCCAGTGGCGCCGTTCAGCCCCTCGTAGTGGTACGGGTAGTTCATCCAGGACAGGTCGCCGTATCGCCGGCGCGGGCCGAGCGGTGCGGGCGGCCAGGGCGGCGGCGACCGCGTCGAGACCGCCTCTGCTGTGCCTGCTCAGAGGGCGTCAGGTCCGTTTCTGGCAGCGGCCCTTCAGATTGGGCGAGGAAGGCTTGGCGGGCGAGGCGTCCGAGCAGTGGGCCAGGTCGGTGACCTGCGGGGGTCTTGCGTGCGGTCGGTGACCTGGTCCACGGGTGACCAGTGGCCATCGGGTCCGACGGTCGTGAGCGGGTGTCCTGCGGGCTGTGTGCGGCCTGATGAGGCAAGCGGTGGCCGACTTCTGGGCGTGTGGTCAGCGATGCCAGCCTTCCATGGTGTAGCGCATGCTGTAGTACTCCCAGGCCACGTTGCCCGCGACGGCGTCCTGGAGGACTTCGACCCAGCCAGGTCCATGGCGGGGATCCGCGACGCAGAGCGCCTCGGCACGGCGCACGAACTCTTCGACGTCCCGGTGGAACTCGTCCACCATTTGGTAGACGGCTTCCTGGAAGGTGCAGTGCTGGTGGTGGGCCAGGATGCTGGGGTAGATCATGGTGTCGTCACGGCTGAGGTCGCGTCGTAGTCCGATGACGTCGTTACTGATTCCTGACAGGATGCCGGCCAGGGCCGTCAGTTGCATGGTCTCGGGCCGCATCAGGGTTTCGAGAGGTGTGTGCAGGCCGCGAGCGATTTCGGAGAGCGTAAAGAAGGGCGCCATGCAGGCGGTCAGTTCTCTGATCCGCTTGTAGGCGGCGATCTCCGGGGTCAGGCCCTGGTTCGTATGGGCGGCCTCTGTGCTGGATGCCAGGAAGAACTGCATGAAGTGGTACTGGATGCGCAGAACCTGGTCGGGAGTGGCGATGTCGCGCAATTGTTGGTTGAGGTCGTGAACAATGGTTGGCAGAATTGCCTCGGAGGAGGAGTCGCGCTGCAACGTCCGGCCGATGCGCTCGCACGCCATGTACTCGGCCATCGCCGCAGCCAGGTTGCCCTGAGAAATGCCGTGCTGTTCGGCGATCCAGTCCTCAGAGATCGTGGCCAACGCCAGGAAACGTGAGCCGAGCAGCACCGTTGAATAGTCGCCGTAGGGCACCACGGCGGGGAACCAGCGGCTGATTTGGGTCTCGATGAGGTGTCGCTCCCGTTCGGGAGTGGGCACGAGACCGATATCGCGCATCCACTGATCGGTCTTGTCGCAGATCTCCTGAGCCTGTGGGTACTCCCTGGCCGGGAACGGCAGGATGAGCTGAGGAACGTCCAGTTCGGACAGATCCAGATATGGCATGGCTGGAGGGCTCCTTCGGATGGCTTTTGCGTCGATACCACAGGACAGTCGCCTGACAGTCCAGCAGGGAGCCGTCAGGCCGCGCTCACGCCTTGCTCCGGGGGGAGATCCAGGGCGTTTGCGCCAGCGCCTGCTGTGCCCGTGGCGGTAAGGGCTCACAGAGTGCGCGGGCCGGGCTGCAAATCGTGTACGCAGGGGTCGGCCAGAGCGAGTTCGGTACGTGCGTAGCGGGACATCTCCTGGATATCCCGGGCCAGGAGTCCACACCACGTCCAGCGTGCCGCCGTCGGGACTCTGGCTGGGAGTGACCGCTGCCCCTGGACGACCGCGGGTTCCCCCCGCGGCCCGACGACGACCCCTGCCACACCACGCCTGGCGCGACATCTCGCTGCGCATGGGCCGGCGGGTGGTCGGGCACGGGGGCCTTTCAGTTCTGGGCCAGGGCGTACCGGTAGCGGGTGAAGGGCTCGGCGCAGAAGGTGCGGGCGGGGCCGGGTGGCAGTGCGTCCACGTAGGCGGCTGCCGGGGTGAGCTCGGTGCGGACGTAGTTCAGCATGTCGTCGGCCTGCCAGCCGTCGGGCCAGAAGTCGATGCCGCGGGAGGCGTCAGTGGCCTGGTCGATGAGGATGTTGGCGGACTGCAGGGCCCGGCCGTAGGCGATACCGTGGGTGCGGTTGGTGCGGGTGTTGTCGTGCCAGGCCCACAGATCGGACAGCATCAGCACCAGGGTGCCGGACACGGCATAGGTGTAGCGGCTCAGATCGTTCTCGGTGTGGATGGCGAAGTCGGCGCGGGCCCAGTCGGCCATGCGCTCGGCCATCGCCGCGAAGGTCTCCAGCACTCTGGGGCCGATTTCGGGCGCCGCGAGCACGGACCACTCGCCCAGACGCAGGCTGACCTCCGGCAGAACGGCCGCGTGCTCACGGAAGACGGAGCTGAAGTCGGCCTGGGTATAGCGGGTCTGCCAGATCTGGGCGACGCCTTCCAGCAGCCGCGCCTTGGTGGTTCCGTCGAGGTCTGGGTGGTCCTCGATCTCGTCGATGCCGCGCATACACAGATACGCGCAGGTGGTGGCCTCGTTCAGGCCAGGAGGCATGGAGACAACCGGCTCGTACCAGGTGGTGCTGTAGGCGCGGACCATGGCGTGGGCATCACAGAGAAGGGACAACGCAATCTCCTTGACAGGTCGGTGGTGGGATTCGGAAGGGAATCTCTGGCAGGCGGCGGGCGCGCCGGTGTGACATGGTCACGGAATGCGAAAGGTGTGATCCGCCTCGGGCTCCAGGTCCTGGTGAAGCTCCCTGGGCAGGGCGAAACGCTGATTCTCGGTGGCGGCCGTGATGGTCTCCACGTCGCCGTACCCGCGCTGGGCCAGCCACTCCAGCACGCCGTCGACCAGGATCTCCGGCACCGACGCACCCGAGGTGAGGCCGACTGTGGAGACACCCTCCAGCCATGCCTCGTCGATCTCCGCCGCGCAGTCCACCAGGTACGAGACGCCCGCGCCGGCGCCGAGGGCCACCTCGACCAGGCGCCGGGAATTCGAGGAGTTGCGGGAGCCGACGACAATCACCAGGTCGGACTGGGCGCCGATCTGCTTGACCGCGATCTGGCGGTTCTGTGTCGCGTAGCAGATGTCGTCGCCCGGCGGGCCGACGAGCTGGGGGATTTTCTCCCGCAACGTGGCGACGGTCTCCATGGTCTCGTCGACCGAGAGCGTGGTCTGGGAGAGCCAGGCGACCCTGGACGGGTCGCGGACCTCGATACGGTCGATGTCGCCCGGGCCGTCGACGAGCGTGATGCGGTCGGGGGCCTCGCCCAGGGTGCCGATGACTTCTTCGTGACCTTCGTGGCCGATCAGAAGGATGTCGTATCCGTCACGGGCGTAGCGGGCGGCCTCCTTGTGGACCTTGGTGACCAGGGGGCAGGTGGCGTCGATGGCGGCGAGGTGGCGGCGAGCGGCTTCCGCGTGGACGGTGGGGGCGACGCCGTGCGCGGAGAAGATGACCACGCTGCCCTCGGGCACTTCGTCGGTCTCCTCGACGAACACGGCACCCTTGGCTTTGAGGGTGTCGATCACGTGGGTGTTGTGGACGATCTCGTGGCGTACGTAGACCGGGGCCCCGTGCAGTTCCAGGGCTTTCTCGACGGTGGCGATGGCGCGGTCGACCCCGGCGCAGCTCCCGCGGGGGGCGGCGAGCAGTACCCGCTTGCGGGGGTTCATGAGGTGCGCCCCACGGCTCGGGTGGCGATGTGCCACAGGGCGCCGGCGGCCGACACCGGATACGGGACGCTGTCGAGGGCGGTGAGGGCATGTGCGTGCCGGGTGGTGAGCATGTCTTCGGCGGTGGCGCGGGCGCCGGTGGTGTCCAGGACGGTGAGGAACCCCCCGATTCGCGCGGCCGGCTCGGGGAGTTCCCGGGCGAGTACGGGCCGCACCACCTCGGGACCGTCCGGACCGGCGAGGTCCGTGACGCCAGGGCCTTCACGCGGGGGAGCAGTCATCGGACACTTTCCTCTCATCGCGGACTCGAGGGGGTGCGGTCAACACCAACCCAGCTGTGTGCGCGGGCAGTTGTAGGGGCCCGGGAGCCGGGTACAACCAGTGCACCGCTCCGTCCCCTGGCAGCACAGAGGGACAAGGCGGCGAATGCGGTGCGAGCGATGCATCCTTGCGTGTTTGTGAAATGACCAGCGGATGAGGGCGGCCCGGCAACCGGACCGAGGAGGGACACCGTGCCCACATCGGCCAACACCCGCTTGCGAGCCTTGCCGGCGGAGGCAGCCGGCGGTTTCGTGGTCATCAGCGCGTCGAACCGCGTGAGTATGTCATCCACCGAGACCCGCTCCGGATGCCGCGTCGTTGACAGCATCGTCGCCGTCCGCCGCTACTCCGCCGGCCTGTGCGACGTCGGCGCGTGCGTACTCATCCCGACGCCCTCATACGGCGGCAGGGTGGTCTGCGTCGGCCGGCGGACTGGGCGATCCGGGGGCAGCCCACGAACTAGCACCGCCGCCCAAGCGGTGTTCCCCCGGGCGGCGCCTTCGAGGTCTGGCATGCCGAGATCGGTCAGTGGCGCCATGCTGGTGATCAGTCGACACAGTGCGGGTGCGCGCGGCGGGCCAGCGCCAGGGAGAGTCTCGGCTCAGCCGCGGTGCTGTGCGGCCCTGATGCCGGGCGCCGGGCCCCGTATCCGCCCCTGGAGGAGGCGGAGGTGAGCGGCGCCGTAAATCGGCCTCCAGCCGGATGGCCTTTTCATGGTCCGTTTTTCCGATCAGCTCCGCCGGCTCCGCACGGGGCCTGCGCCGGTGCAGACGATCACTCCGTCGTTACACGCCGCCTCGGCGTCGAAGGCGCGGCGAAAATGCTCGTGTGCCGTCACGGCTCACTGCCGCCGCCTCACGGAACGATCGGCCAGGCACCGCAGGGCATCGATGGCGGCAGGCTCCACGGGAGCCGACTTCAGGCTCTCCAAGGCCAGCCCGTACCGCTCAGTGATCATCTCTTCGACCATCCGGTCGGCGCCAGTGGCGGCGATGATGTCCCGGGCAGCGCCGGCCTGGTCCTCGGTGAGCGTGGGAGACCCCAGCAACTCGCGGAGCCGATCCGTCTGGGACGGGGAGGCATGGAGCAGGGCGAGGCAGACCAGCACGGTGTGTTTACCGTCGCGGAGGTCGTCCAGCGCTGGTTTGCCCATGGTCGCGGGATTCCCGAAGACACCCAGGAGGTCGTCGCGGAGCTGGAATGCCTCCCCCACCGGGATCGCGAACGCGGACAGGGCTTCCAGAAGAGCCGGTTCGGCGCCGGCGAGGGCGGCTCCTATGTGCAGGGGACGCTCAATGGTGTACTTGGCGGTCTTGTAGCGGCAGACAGCCAGCGCCCGTCCCACATCCGCGTCGGGTGTTCCGGTGGTGGTGACATCGAGGTACTGGCCGTAAATGACCTCGCTCCGCATGGCGTCGATGAGTGGCAGGACGTCTGACAGTTGCCGTTCACTCAGGCCGGCGGTGTGCAGGAGTTCGTCGGACCAGAACAGTGCGAGGTCGCCGACGAGAACGGCGGCACTGTTGCCCAGGTGATCGGCCGCCGGTCCGGTGCGGCCGTGAGTGTGCTGTGCGGCCAGGGTCCGGTGGACGGTGGGCTTACCGCGGCGGGTGTCGGACCGGTCCATGAGGTCATCGTGGATGAGGCAGAACGCGTGGAACATCTCCAGCGCCGCCGCGGTCTGGAGGACGGGCCGGGGGCGGTGCTGTCCTCCGGCGACATGCCAGCCGGTGAGACAGAGCAGGGGCCGGAGCCTTTTGCCGCCGGCGGCCAGGAAGTCCCGCAGGGCCGCGTTCACCTCGACGGGCATGCTCTGTGCCGCCGCGGCTCGGGCCTTCGCGGTGAGGAAGCCATCGAGCAGGCGGTCGACTTCCGCACGGACTCGATCCGGACGGAGGGCCTGAGCATCGGCCGGGGTGGTGGTGGCGGTCATGAGGTGTTCCCGGCTGTCGTGGTCACAGATGGGCCGTGGTCGCCGGGTCCCTGGCCGGGCGCGTCGGTGAGGCGGAGGGCTTCGTCCAGGAGTGCTTCCACGATCCTGTGTTCGGGGACCGTGCGGAGGACTTGCCCCTGGCGGAAGATCTGGCCCTTGCCGTTGCCGCAGGAGACGCCGAGGTCGGCCTCGCGTGCTTCGCCGGGGCCGTTGACGACGCACCCCATGACGGCGATCCGCAGGGGGTGGGGGAAACCGTCGAAGGCGGCCTCCACCTTGTTGGCCAGGGTGTGGATGTCGACCTGGAGGCGTCCGCAGCCGGGGCAGGAGACGATCTCCAGCTTGCGCGGGCGCAGACCCAGTGAGGACAGGATGTGGCAGCCCGCCTTGACCTGTTCGACGGGTGGCGCGGAGAGGGAGACGCGGATGGTGTCACCGACGCCTTCGGAGAGGAGGACACCGAGGGCGACGGCGGATTTGATGGACCCCTGGAAGGCGGGTCCGGCTTCGGTGACGCCGAGGTGGAGGGGGTAGTCGCAAGCGTCGGCGAGGAGCCGGTTGGCGGCGATCATCGTGGCGGGATCGTGGTGCTTGACCGCGATCTTCAGGTCCTGGAAGCCGTGTTCCTCGAAGAGGGAGCACTCCCAGAGAGCGGACTCCACAAGAGCTTGAGGTGTGGCTCTGCCGTGCTTGGCCAGGAGCCGGGGGTCCAGGGAGCCGGCGTTGACTCCGATCCGGATGGGCACGCCCGCCGCCGAGGCCGCCTTCGCGATCTCGCCCACCCGGTCGTCGAACTTGCGGATGTTGCCGGGGTTGACCCGTACGGCGGCGCAGCCGGCGTCGATGGCGGCGAAGACGTAGCGGGGCTGGAAGTGGATGTCGGCGATCACCGGCAGCTTGGAGCGGGCGACGATCCTGGGGAGGGCGTCGGCGTCGTCCTGGGAGGGGACGGCGACCCGGACGATGTCGCAGCCCGCCGCGGTGATCTCGGCGATCTGCTGGAGGGTGGCGTCGACGTCGGCGGTGAGCGTGGTGGTCATGGTCTGCACGGAGACCGGTGCGCCGCCGCCGACGACCACGCTCCCCACCTGGATGGGGCGGGTACGGCGGCGCACCGGAGTCGTCGGGACTGCGGGCAGCCCCAGGTCAGTGGTGGTCATCACGCCCCCTGGACGTCATCGCGAGAGCGGTGGCCGACCGCGCGGACCGTGGCCGGCGGTCGGGGTGGGCGGCGAGAACTGCCGCGACGATGCCGGGCCCGTCGAGACCGGCCTCGGTGAGCAGCGCGGCGCGCGGCCCCTGGGGGACGAAGGAGGTGGGCAGGCCGAGGGTGATCACCGGGGTGGGGATGTCCATGTCCTGGCACGCCTGGGCCAGGGCAGTGCCCATTCCGCCGGTGCGGAGCGCGTCCTCGACGGTCACCACCAGCCGGTGGCGGGCGGCGTGTGCGGGCAGGGCCGCGTTCACGGGCAGGACCCAGCGGGGGTCGGCGACGGTGACCCCCAGGCCCTGGTCCTCCAGGAGGGCGGCTGCCTCCAGCGCCGCCGAGGCCAGTGGACCCGCCGGGACGAGCAGCACGTCGAGTGGGCCGGAGCGGGTGCGGTGCAGGATGTCCAGGCCGTCCATCCGGGCCAGTGACGGGATCGGAGGACCGGCGGTGGCCTTCGGCAGCCGCAGCGCCGTCGGCCCGTCGTTCATGGCGACCGCCTCGCGGAGCTGCTCGGCCAACTGCACGGTGTCACGTGGTGCGGCGATCCGCAGGCCCGGCACCGCGGAGAGCATGCTCAGATCCCATATACCGTGGTGGGAGGGCCCGTCCGGGCCGGTGATCCCGGCCCGGTCCAGAACGAAGGTCACCGGCAGCCGGTGCAGCGCCACATCCATCAGCACCTGGTCGAACACCCGGTTCAGAAACGTCGCGTAGATCGCCACCACGGGGTGCAGACCGCCCATCGCCAGACCGGCGGCGGAGGTGACCGCCTGCTGCTCGGCTATCCCGACATCGAAGACCCGGTCCGGGAACTTGTCCCGCATGGGGTGCAGACCGGTCGGCCGCAGCATCGAGGCGGTAATGGCGACCACATCGTCACGCTCGGCGGCCAGCGTCGCCAGCTCGCCTCCGAACACACTCGTCCACGATGCCCCGCCCGGAGTGCCGGGCCGACCGGTGACCGGGTCCACCACACCGACCGCGTGCAGACAGTCCGCCTCGTCCTGCTCGGCCGGCTCGTATCCCTTGCCCTTGACCGTCACTGTGTGCACCACCACCGGACGGCCCAGGTCGCGGGCCTGCCGAAGGGCCTCCTCGACGGCGGTGACGTCGTGGCCGTCCACCGGACCGAGGTAGGCGAACCCCAGTCCGGTGAAGACGTTCCCGTGCGGTCGCGCGCCGTCGGCCTCCCCCCGGAGGTTGGCCAGGTGGACGGCGAGAGCCCCCGTGGTGGGCTCGTAGGAGCGGCCGTTGTCGTTGACGACCACGACCACCGGCCGTTCGGGGGCGGCGCCGAGGTTGTTCAGCGCCTCCCAGGCCAGGCCGCCGGTCAGGGCGCCGTCCCCGATGACCGCCACCACGGCCCGGTCGGCACCGGACGAGAGTGCGCGAGCCTTCGCCAGCCCGTCGGCGTAGGCGAGGGCGGTGGAGGCGTGTGAGTTCTCCACCAGGTCGTGCGGCGATTCGGTACGGGACGGATAGCCGGACAGACCGGCCCGCTGACGCAGTCCGTCGAAGTCCCGCAAGCGACCGGTCAGCAGCTTGTGCACATACGCCTGATGGCCGATGTCGAAGATGATCGCGTCCCTGGGCGAGTCGAACACCCGGTGCAGCGCGATGGTCAGCTCGACCATCCCCAGATTCGGCCCCAGATGACCGCCGGTGGCGCACACCTTCTCCACCAGGAATGCCCTTATCTCCACGGCCAGCTCGCCCATATGTTCGCCGGGTACGGCCCGCAGGGCCGCCGGGGTGCCGGACTTCGCCAGCAGCGGGAAACGGGTGGTGTACGTGCTGGTGTCACTCATCGGTTCTTCCTCACTGCGGCAGGCGGTTCGAAGCAGGTGTACTCGGTCATGGTGATCCGTTCCCGCACGGTGAGCGGCCCCGGCCCGGCCAGTGCCGAGAGGGTGTCCTGAACCAGTGCGGGCGGGGCGGACGCGCCGTCGCTGAGCCCGACCGTGGCGCGTCGCGCAGCCAGTCCGGCCGGGTGCGGGAGCAGTCCCCGATCAGGTGGGCCGGGGTGCCCGGCTTGCGGGTCAGTTCCACGAGCGGCACCGAGCTGGAGGAATGCTCCGAGCCCAGGACCGGAACGAGGTCCGCCTGCGCGGTGACGGCCCGCAGGGCGTGCCGGCGGTTGGTGGTGACGCAGCAGATGGCCTCGGAGAGCAGGCCGCGCGCCTGGGGAGGGAAACGTTCCTTCAGCGCGGCGAGCGAGGCCTGCGTCAGGTACGTGATCTTCGACGGGTCCGGCGGGTCCAGACCGACGATGTCCCGCGCACTGCCGACGACCGCGGTGGCGTCGGGGGCCTCGCACGCGAGTGCCCTCGACCTCCTCGTCGCCCGCGTGCCCGATGAGCACGAAGCTGTTGCCGCGCTCGGCGTAACGGCGCGCCTCCGCGTGGACCTTTGTCAGCAGCGGGCACGTCGCATCGACCACCGTCAGGCTCCTGCGGGCCGCCTCCGCACGGACCCGCGGGGAGACACCGTGGCCGGAGAACACCACCAGGGACCCCTCGGGAACCTCGTCCGGTTCCTCCACGAAGGCCGTCCCGCGCTCCGTCAGACCGGCGATGACATGGGTGTTGTGGACGATCTGCTTCCGCACGAACACCGGTCGGTCACCGGGTCCGTGCCGCTGTTCGAGGAGAGCCTCGACGACGTCGATCGCGCGCTCCACCCCGGCGCAGAACGATCGGGGGGAGGCCAGCAGCACTGTCCTGGGACCCATGACATCGGCCCATGAGGCCACGGCCGTCCCCGCGGCTGCCCGCGAGCCCGTGTCGGAAGCCATCACGGCAACGCCAGTGGAGCCTTCCGAACCGAGGACTCCCGCTGCCGGGTGATCGCCCGGGGCGGGGCGGGCGACAGCAGCCGGGAAGGCGCTGTCCGCTCCCTCCCCCAACAGGCGGACCGGACCGGTGACGACCGAGTGGGCGGCGGAGACGAGTGTCCCCGCGATCATCGGAGCGGCAGGGCAGGCCATGACGCGCCCGTCAGGCCAGAGCAGTTCTTCGGCCACCAGCACATGACCGGCGGGCAGTGGCACCGCCGGGGCGGCTGCGTACCAGCGTACGGACGACCATGGCACGCGTCTCCACCTCGCTTTCCTACGTGAGACCGGCATCGGAGGACCGCATCCGGAGGTGAGCGTTACGGGAACAGGGGCCGATCCAGCGGTGTACCGGGATTGGGCGACCTGTCCGGGCGGGTACCTCCCTTGCTAGTACATCCGTCGATAATCAGACCGCGTAGGGGTTTTGGGGTGCGGCTGTGTTGCGTGTGCCGCATCTCTGCGCCTTTGTGAACGTGGTGTGCAGCCGGATCATTTCTGTCCAGAGGGAACGGAGGAGTGATGCCCTCTCAGCAACCGAACGCACGGCTCGCGCGACTTCTCGAGGAGGCGGAGTGGAACGCGGCCCTGCTCGCCCACGCCGTCTCCTCGGTCGCCTCCGAACGTGGTCACGTCCTGACGGTGAACCGCTCGACAGCGACACGCTGGCTCATGGGGACCCGTCCCCGTCCGCCCGCGTCCACCTACATCCTGGAGGCACTCTCCCGGCGCCTGGGCAGACCGCTGGCCGCCGCCGACGCCGGTCTGACCCGAGCCCCTGGCCGTATACCGGACTGGTCCTGGACGTCAGATCCCGTGGACTATCTGACCAGGCTCGCCCACAGCCAACTCGACCCCGACCGCGGACTGCTCCTCGGCGCCGACGTCTACAGCCTCGGGGCACTGTCGATCCCGGACTGGGAAGATCTGCGCGCGCAGACCATAACCCGCCGTGCCCGAGTCCTGGCCGGACGCCGTGTGGGCCACGCCGAAGTCGACGCGCTGACGCGCATGACCATCTTCTTCGCGGCTTCGACCGGCACCTTCGGCGGCGGTCACGCCCGCACCGCGCTCACCACCTACCTTGCCAACGACGTTGCCCCCTGGCTCCTCTCCAGTGCCAGCGAACCCGTGCACCGCCAACTCCTCACCCACACCGCCCAGCTCACCATCCTCCTGGGCAACATGTGCGCCGACGACAACGACACCGTCCTGGCCCAGCACTACCACCGCACAGCCACCCATCTGGCCGCCCGGGCCGAAGACCCCCACACCTACACCATCGCCATCCGCGCCCTCGCCTCCCAAGCACTGGAAATCGGCCACCGGCGGCCTTCCCTCGCTCTGACCGAACAGGCGGCTGCCACCGCGAAGCGCCACGCCTCGCCCCTGACTCAGTCCTTCACTCAGTCCCAGCTGGCCCTCGCCCACGCACGGGCCAACGACCGCCCCCGAGCCCTCCTCGCGCTGCACGACGCGGAAGTCCTCCACAGCCACGCGGACCAGAATCTCACAGACCCCTTCGACAACTACCCGACCGCGGCCCTGCACTACCAGCGCGCCCGGACACTGACCGCACTCAAGGACCATCAGGCAGCCGCCCGCGCCTACAGCGCCTCCCTGCGCGCCCGCGCCCCACAGGCACGCCGCGCCAGGGCACTGACCACCGCGCTCCTGGCCGAATCACAACTGTTCCAAGGAAACCTCGAAGAATCCCTCACCACCTGGAAACGCTTCCTCATCGACTACCCCGGTCTGCGCTCAACCCGCGCCAAGGCCTCCCTCACCACCATGCGCCAGGTACTGCGCCCCTACAGCGCGCACCCCGACGTGGCACTACTGACAGAGGAAGCCGCGGCCCTGTGAGCCACACCTCGCACGGCCACCGACGCGTCGGCAGCACGGCACGACAACGAGCGCAGGACACCGGGCCGGGGTGCATGGTCGCGAACCGCGCGGTGCCGCCTGCGCCTGCGGGCAGGGTGCCGCACTGGCGCAGCAGCACTTCCATCTGGTCCCGGTCGGCCGGGTGCTCGTCCGCGCAGGCGCGGCGCCGCTGACGGCCGGTGCCGTGGACCAGAGCCCGCAGGACCCCGCGCTCGCGGGACGAGGCCGCCATCCACGGCACCCTCGTGGGACGGGCCGGACCGGACGGACAGAGCCCGGCAGGGGCATTCATGGGGATATCGCCTTTCGCATGAAGGTGTGAGCGATGGGGCGGGGCCGGCCGCCGTGGCACGGGGGCGGCGGCCGGGCTCCCAGCCCCCGGCACAGGGGTGGGAGCGCCTTCCCGCCCGTTCACGGGCGGCTCCGGACTGGACCGTGGCCGATCGGGGGAAGGGAAGGCCCCGGGTGGCCGTCTCCGCGGTCCCGGACGGGGGATTCACGGGACACGGAGACGGCCGGTCTCAGGGGTTCGTCACAGATGGGGTCCGAGGGTGAACGCGAGCCAGAGCACGATGCCCAGGACCACCAGGACCACGGGGAGGAGCCCGCAGCCTCCGGCGTCGGCGAACGCGCGAAGCCGCCGGCGCGCGGTCACGTCCCGTACCGTCCCGTGGCGGCCGGGGCGCCGCGCCGCACGAGGACCATGTCGGGGAACGGTGCCCGTTCCTCCGGGGGCCGCGGAACGGGCACCGGCCGGACCGGGGGCGCCGGGCGTTCCCGCGCGGCCGGCTGCTCCCGGCCGTGCGGGACGGTGCGGAGGGTCTACGAGGCGGTGAAGCGTCTCATGAGCGTGCTCCCGCGACGGCCGTGGTCTGCTGCGGCCGGCGTGCGTGGTGGTCCCAGCACGGGTCGAGCGTCACCGTCCGGTGCGGTGCGGTGCTGGGCATCGGCTGCTGGTCCATCCTGTGGTCCCTGCGTGAGTGCGAATGGGTCGGTTGAGGCCCTTCACCGGGCAGCGGCCCCGTCATGGGGGTGTACGGGGCAGGAGGGGCTGCCCGGCGAAGGGCGCGGGCCGCGTCACCGGGGAGGGGAGGAACCGTCCCCGGTGGCGCGGGGTTTCAGACCCCGTGCCGCCCGGCACGGGGCGGGGGGAAGGGCCAGGCGGTGTGTTCGGGCTGGTCGCGCCAGAGGGTGTGGCCGCCGCCGGGGGTCACCGTGAGGCCGTGGGCGCCGTGATCGGGGCGCCCGGCCCGGACCCATTGGGCGGTCAGATCCGCCCGGGTGTCCCACAGTGCGTGCGGCCCGCCCTCGGTGACCCGTACCCGGTTGTCGTCGTCGGGCAGTATCCGGGCCCAGGAACCGCTGTGCGGGTCGGCCAGACCGTGCATCTCCAGGCCGCCGTCGCGGCCGTCAGCAAAGGTCCGGGCACAGATGCCGGGCTGGCACAGGGCGACTTCGAGCGGGGCGGCGAGCACGAGGTCGGTGAAGAACCGCTGCCGCCCGGCAGCGGGGACCGGGAGTTCGACCGTGCGGGTGCGGCCGGGGGCGAGTAATCGGAGGCGTGCACGGTGTCCTTCGGAGGGTGACGGGGTGACGGAACCCGGGCGGAGCGGGGTGTGGGCTCAGGTGGTCCAGCGGCCGGGTGCGGGGCCTTCGCGATACAGGGTGTGGGTGCCGTCGTCGGTGACGGTGAGGCGGTAGTGGTCCGGGCCGGGGCTTCCCGAGCGGAGCCACCGGGCTGTCAGGGGCGCCCGCTCGGCGTACAGGTCCCTCGGGCCGGCGATGGTGACCTGGGCGCGGCCCGGCCGCAGGGGCACGATGCGCGCCCAGGAGCCGGTGTCCGGGTGCCGCATGCAGTACGCGACGAGCCGGTCGGCATCCGGTTCGGCGAACTCCACCGTCTGCACGTCGTCCTGGTAGAGGGCGACCTCGGGCACCGGGCCGGTCATGAGCGCGTCGTAAAAGGCGTCCATCTGATGGGCGGCAACCGGCAGATCCACCTCCGCACTGTGCTGGCCTGCGCCGTTGAGGAGATGGCCGGAGTGGTCGGCGACGCGGGGCGTGCGGCTCCGTGCGCTGGACCTGGCGATCATGAAGGCGGCGGGCTCGGGCAGGAACCGGCCGGTCGCCGTACCCTCCGGGGTCACGGTCAGGTGCGCGATGCCGCCCAGGACGTTCGTGACGATCACCCCGCCGGGCCGGACCTGCCGTACCCACTCGGCGGGGACGCGGTGCACGCCGCAGGTCGCCAGAATGCCTCCGTAGGGAGCCCGGAGGCCGCACGCGTCCCTGCCGTCACCGGTGACGATGGTCGGCTTGTAGTCCAGGGTCCACAGCCGTTCGCGCGCCGTCCGGGTCAGGATGGGGTCGATGTCCATGCTCACCACGGCCTGTGCGCCGAAGCGGTGGCACAGCAGCGCGGTGTTGTATCCGGTGCCGGTCCCGATCTCCAGGACCGGGCCGGCCCCGGCGGTGAACGCCTCCAGCATCCGGGCCATCAGCGATGGCTGGCTGGAGCTGCTGATGGCGCTCCCGCCGGTGTCCCAGCGGGTGATCAGCGAGGTGTCGCTGTAGACCCTCTCGTAGAAGTCGGGCGATGTCTCGTCGACCGAGGCGAGCCCCTGGTCGGTGCGGATCTGGAAGGCGGGGACGAAGACTTCGCGGGGCACGCTGGCGAACGCCTCGACCCACGGGGGTGTGGACAGGGCCTCGGCGTGCCGGAGGTCACCGGTCAGGCGGGCGCGTGCCTGCTCGGATGTCAAGGTCACGGTGCTTTTCCTTCGAGGAGATCGGCCAGGGCGTGGGTGATGGGGGACAGCAGGTCCGGGACGAACGCGTACTGCCCGTTGGGGTTGACATCGACGAGGAACCAGGAGCCCCCGGCGTCGACGAGGAAGTCGAGCGCCACGTAGTTCAGGGCGAAGGTGTTCATCAGCGCGCGGACACCGGCCGCGACCGGCGCCGGCACCGGGCAGATGCGGTAGGTGAGGGAGCCGTAGTCGCGGCGGAAGTCGATCCGGGATTCCGGTGAGCCGGCGTGGATCTCGCTCGCGAAGACGCGGGACCCCACCGCGGTCAGCCGCACCTCGAAGGCTTTGTCGATCCACTCCTGGAACAGGTGCGCGGTCCGCGCCACAGCGTCGGTGATGTCATCGGGGGCCACCCGGCTGGTCCACACCGCGACCGTCTCGCCGTCCGCGCCTACGGGCCCGGCGTTTCCCAGGGGCTTGTACGCGGCCGTCCCCGTCGGCAGGGACCGCACGAACTCCCGCGCCGTCTCCGGCTCGTTGGTGACGACCGTCCGGGGGACGGCGAGCCCGCAGCGCCGCGCGGCGGCCAGCGCGAGCGGCTGGCAGTCGGCCGCCGCGTTGCGGAAGGGGTGGTTGACCCAGACACAGCGCAGCGAGGCGAGAATGCCCCCGAACCCGGCGCGCGCCTCGGCATCGGCCCACCGGGCGTCCGGGCCGGCGAGTCGGGGGTGCAGGCGGAACGGGCCGGGGCGGCGGTAGTAGACCGCCCTGACATCCTCCAGCCGCAGGTCCCGGTACTGGCCGCGGACGTCGCCCTGCCAGTCGTCCGCGCCGGCGCCGATGGCGGCGCTGAATCCCAGACTCTCCGGGAACGCGCCCGGATCGAGCCGGTGCACCGGTATCCGGCGACTGTTGAGTTCGTCGATCACCAAGTCGGCGGTCGCTTCCAGCTCCGGCCGGGTCAGCACCAGGACCGTCACAGCATCACAGCCTCTCCGCCCCGAAGGGCCCCTGCTAGTCCGTGTCCTTCGCGGTGTCCGTGGTCAGCTGCATGTCCTCGCGCGTCTGGGACCGGGACCAGATCTCGGACCCCATGGACGGGGCATGGATGAACGGCTCCCCGGTGCCATCCACCGTGATCTGCCGCACAGGGCACAACGACAGCCCGCCCTTCCCGGGCACCTTCTCCAGGGAGACCGGCACACGAAGGGCGGTCGTGAGGCCGAAAGGCCGCACCCGGCCGGCCGTGGCGGGCCCGGTGTGCTGCGCGGAGCCGGAAAGTACGGGCGGTGCGAGCGTGCTCATCTGCGATCTCCTGTCAGTCGATGGTGCTGCTCACCGCCCCGGTTCTGGGGCGGGGTCTTCACCGGGTGGTTCTGGCCCACGCGCGCGGGCGCGGGGGTTTGGGTGCTTCCCGGCGGAAGTCGGTGGGGCCGTGCCCGCCTGCGGGCGGGCACGGAGTCTCAGGCGGCCTCCCGGCTCAGCAGCGCGGGCATCGCGGTGCGCGGGGAGGGCACGGGCCGGTGGTGATGGAGGACGTGGCGGAGGTTCAGGGGCCCGACCCGCACGTCCGGAGTGAAGGGCCGCAGCCAGTACCGGCCCGGCCACCGAGGAGGCAGACGGTGACTCTGCGGCGGGACCGCGAGTCGGCCCGGAGCCCCCAGACACAGCGCGTAGGGGTGCGGCTCCCACCGGGCCCGGGTACCGGGAGGCACCAGCCAGTAGAGCCAGGGCTCGGCCGTATCGCCGATGACCGGCCCATAGGTGTGGGGAAGGAGCGCTTCGAGCACGCTCCGAGCACCGCGTGTCCCTGGGTCCCGCCCGCGGTGATCACCACGTCGAACAGGCCACCGAGCCGGATCGCCCGGGGACGGACGACACGGTGGGAGGGCCGCCGGCGCGCGGTCAGCAGTGAGCGCAGACGCTCCACCGCCTCATCGCCGGTGGCCACACGGAGGAGCGCGGTGGAGGAGATCACTGGTCGTTCCCGGGCTTGGCCAGGACACACCAGACACCGGTCCGGTCAGCGGTCAGACCCCAGTGGGCCGCGATCGCCTCGACGATGCACAGGCCTCGGCCGCTCTCCGCGAGAACGTCGTCAGCCTCCGGCCTGTCCGCGGGGAGTGTCACCGCGGAGCCGTCTCCCACCTCGATCCGAAGACAGGGATCGCACCACCACATCCGCACCCCGACCGTATGTCCCCGGCCGTACCGGAAGGAGTTCGTGACCAGTTCGGTCACCGCCAATTGCGCCAAGGAGGTGAACGAGCCGAGGCCGCTGTGGACGAGACGTGCCCGCACGATCCTCCGTACCTGCCCGGCACGCCGTCCGTCCTTGTCGGAAAGAGGCTGGCCGGGCCCTGTGGTACGGACCATGCGGAGGGAACAGAGACGTTCACCCGGAAGGTCCGGCGGTTCGGCACTGTTGAACTGCACGCTGCTCGTCATCAGAAGGCCGGCCGTGACAGGTGGCATGGCGTCGTCTCCGCGAGTCCGTCGAGAAGTGGTTGGGTGTGCGCTGACGTGTACCGAGGCTCAGCCGTCGTGGCACGAGGCGCTCCGCCTAGTGGCATGGAAGAGCAAACCGCTGATGGACTCCCGGATGGAAGGTAAAAGTCCGCGCCGCCCGGTTCCGTGGGACCGGCAATTTTTACCCTCCCGCGAGCACACAGAGCTCAACGCGCGCTACCGTGAGTTCATGACGGACAACGTCCACCTGGCTGCTCACCTGAAGGCGGCCGGGATGAAGCAAGACGAGTTGGCCCGGCGTCTCAACGACAAGATCAAGGGGTTGACCGGCACGCCCGGCAACCTGACTGACCGGCACATTCGCAACTGGTTGACCGGAAAGACACGATGGCCGCAGGAGCGGCAGAGGCGTGCTCTTGAAGCAGAATTTCAGGTCCCTGCCCAGGAGCTGGGGTTTGTGCCACGGTCAGGGGCATCAGAAGGGGGTGGTCCCAGCAGCCGCACACCCTCAGCGCCACCGTCATCGGAGGACTCCGTGAAACGCCGCACCTTCGCCGCCGCGTCTGTCACTCTCACCACTGCGACGCTGATCCCCGGCTCGGGAACGTCCGCCCGGCCCCGCGCAGGCATGCGGGACGTGGATGAGTTGGAAACCGCCTTCGCCGACCTGGTCACAGCCGACAATGCCCATGGTGGCACGGTGAAACTGGAGGTCAGGGCTCTCGCCTTCGCCAGACACTCCCTGGAACGCCAGGCCGTCGGCAGCACTGCCGAACGAGTGAGATCCCGCCTTTACCAGCTTGCCGCAGCCTTCACTGGCACAGCCCTGTGGGCGGCAGTTGACGACCGCCGACCGGACCGCGCGCAGCGTCACCTGGAGCGTGCCCTCACCCTCGCCGGCCTCTCCGGAAGCGCCGAGATCCAGCTACGCCTGTGGAGTCACGCCTCCCTCCTGGCATCTCAGCGGCCCGGCGGAATCAACGAAGCGATCGCAGCAGCCCAGGCCGCACGGAGCTCCTACGCCTGCCGCCGAGACCCCCTGTACGCCTCCCTGGCCGCCGCCCGCCTCGCCGGTGTGCACGCCCAAGCCGGGGACGCCGCGACGGCCCTGCGATCCCTGGATCAAGCACGGGCTGCCTTCGACCGTGCTGATCCCGCAATTCCCCGTCCGGCATGGATCACGTTCTATGACAGAGCCGAGCTGATGGGACTTTCGGCACTCGTTATGGCGCTCGTCGGCCGCCACGACGAAGCCGAGGCCTATTTTCACCAAACGCTCTCCCGGTTGAAACCCCAGTACCAGCGCAACCGTGGCTACTACACCTCTCACATGGCGCTCACGCAACTCCGGCAGGGAGATGCGGAGCAAGCGTGCGCCACAGCTCTCACCGTTCTGCCAAGTCACGCCGACGACGGACCGACTGGACGGACGGGGCGACTCCTCGCTCGCTTCAACCGCGAACTGACAACCACGGCTCGCCGTGCCACTTGCGCTGCGGAATGGACCGCGCGCTACACCGAGCGAGAGGGACGACGACCGTGACCGTTGAGATCCACCAGGCCACCGCCGAGCGTCTGCCGGATATCCGCCCCACCATCCTGGACATCCACGCCGAAGTACGCCACGGCGACTTCGGGCTGACCGGGCCGTTCTATGAAACCCGCCGCTACGACGAGCGACTGACCGCGTACGCCTCCCGCCCCGGCTGGACTGCGGTCATCGGGTACCAGGACGGTGAGCCGGTGGGTTTCTGCTTCGGCTTCCCTCTCGCAGCGGACACCAAGTGGTGGGCCCCCATGACCTCACCACAGACGCGGGAGTTCACCCGGGAGGACGGGAAGCGGACCGTCGCCCTCAACGAGATCGTGGTCCGCAAGCCCTGGCGCGGCACTGGAACAGCCTGGCAACTGCACGAGGCATGGCTCTCGCAGAGGCGCGAGGAACGCGTGACCCTGCTCGTCAACCCCACTGCCGGCGAAGGGGCTGTGCAGTCCGTCTACGAGGCGTGGGGTTACCGGAAGATCGGAGAGCAGCAGCCCTTCCCCGACTCTCCGGTCTTCGCCTCACTGATGCGACCCGTCCGCGCGGTCAGGTCCTGATGAATCCTTGCTCTCAGCCATCCCCTTGGCCAGCCGGGAGACCTCTCGACCAGTCCACCACCGGTGGCTCGGTGCGGCTGTACATCGGGGAGCGCGAAACTCTCGGGAACGGGCCCCTCAGGGTGCTGGGATCAGCCGCACCGCAGTCACCTTCAGGACAGACCGGGACACGTAGTAGACGATCAACGCGCCGGCGATGACCACCTGGCGCCGATCCTTCTCGCCCTGGAGCTCCCTCGATCCGTGTCCGTACGGGTCCCGGCCCAGTGTCTGGTCCATCTGTGCCCGGAATCTGGCCGGGGAGCTCATATGTGCCAGTGCCGCTTCGGCCGCCGGGGCGTACGCGATCGTGTAGCGGCTCACGCGGCACCCTCCTCGGCCCGCAACTGCTCGAGGATCTCCTCGTCCTCCGACTCCGAGGCGATCTTCACGATCCACTCCCGCACCACCTGCTCGACGGTCGTCATGTTCGCGGCGAACACCTCGTTCACGAACCGCTCCCGGTCCCCCGGGGGAAGAGCGTCCCGGATGCCCGCGAGCGTGGCCGGCACGTCCACCTTCTCTCCGCCGCGGATCGTCCAGAGCACGTCGCCCTCAGCCACAGCCGGACCCCTTTCACCGCCGATGATTCACGTGCTACCGCCCAGTGTCCCCGGATACTCAGGCCTGGTCCTCGGAACTGCTGACCCTTGGACGGACATTCACCCGTCAGAGCGAACAGTGTTCGGGCACGAGGAAAGGGAGAGCCACAGCCCGGGAATGGCTTCACGCCTTCTTCTCTCGTTCGCGATCGGCCTTGACGGCTTGAGACGACCGATCCCAGTTCAGCCCATCCGCGTTGGCGCTGCGCGAATCGCCGGCACTTCGCACACTCCGTCAGTCGGCTCCGGAGACCACCTGACCGCACTCCGGCATCACACCGCGACGACTTCTTTACGGCGGCACGGTGACGGAGAAGCACCGAAACATTTGACCTAGTACCGCTCCTCAAAAGCGTCGGGCACGCGAGAAAGCGGCCTCGCTTGATCCCGGCGGCGGAGCGGGCTTCGACGGCGGACTACCGCTGTGCCGGTCCCGTCGCGCCGCCCACGATTACGCCGTGTCACCTGTCCAACCGCTCGCCCGATGGTCCGTGCGCAGGGCCAGGGGCGACGGTACCCGGCCGCAGCCCAGCCGATCACCCGTTCGAGGCTGTCGCGTCCACAGCGGCCGTGGCGTCGTGCGCGACGAAAAGCGGTCCCCGTGGAGGGGCTGACCAAGTCCCGCCGGCGGCGCGGCGACACGCGGGCAACGGCAGGACTCGGCCGGGTGGCGACCGTCCGCGTGGCCGGACTCGCCGGACGAGCAGGGCAGCCACATGATCACCGGCAACGCGAGGACATCACCCGTCCGGGCTACCTCATTCTCGCCGCAGCCCGAGAGAGGACCCCACGGCCCACACCCCTTGCCCAACAGCCCGTCGCACGGGCGGGAGACACCGCCGGATACGGCAGGACGGGCCGCCGGAGACCGTTGCGTCCCCCTCACAAAGGGGGACTCTCGCCTGATACTGGTCCGAGTGTTCACGTTCGAACACCCCAGTCCGACCGACACGACCTGACGCACCATCAGAAAGTCAGCATCAGGTCAGTGAGAGCTCCGCCGAAACCCGCCTCCGACCGCCGTGGAACGCCAGGATCACCAATGAGCCATGCATGCTCTGACCTGCGGAAACACAGCTCAGAGCCCGTCCGCTGATCTGCCGAGGAGATACCGATGAGGATGCTGATCAACGTCCCCGAGACCGTTGTCGCCGATGCCCTGCGGGGGATGGCCGCCGCGCACCCCGAGCTGACCGTCGATGTGGAGAACCGGGTCATCGTGCGGCGGGACGCGCCGGTGGCCGGGAGGGTGGGGCTGGTGTCCGGGGGCGGGTCCGGGCATGAGCCGATGCACGGGGGGTTCGTCGGGCCGGGGATGCTCTCCGCCGCCTGTCCGGGGGAGGTCTTCACCAGCCCCGTACCCGATCAGATGGTGCGGGCCGCCGCCGCCGTGGACAGCGGGGAAGGCGTGCTGTTCATCGTCAAGAACTACACCGGCGATGTCCTCAACTTCGACATGGCCGCGGAACTCGCCGAGGACGAGGGCATCCGGCTGGCCAAGGTGCTGGTGAACGACGATGTCGCGGTCGTGGACAGCCTCTTCACGGCGGGCCGGCGCGGCACCGGGGCGACGCTCTTCGTCGAGAAGCTCGCCGGGGCCGCGGCCGAGGAGGGCGCGCCGCTGGAGCGGGTGGAGGCGATCGCCCGGCAGGTCAACGAGGTCTCCCGCAGCTTCGGGGTGGCGCTCGGCGCGGTCACCACCCCGGCCAAGGGCACTCCCACCTTCGATCTTCCGCCCGGTGAACTGGAGTTGGGCATCGGCATCCACGGCGAGCCGGGGCGGGAGCGGCGGCCGATGATGACCTCCCGTGAGATCGCGGATGTCGCCGTGCACGCGGTACTGGAGGACCGGCGGCCCACCGGTCCGGTGCTGGTGCTGGTCAACGGCATGGGAGCCACCCCGCTGCTGGAGCTGTACGGCTTCTGCGCCGAGGTGCGGCGGGTCCTCGCCGAGCGCGGTGTCGCGGTCGCCCGTACCCTCGTCGGGAACTATGTGACCTCGCTCGACATGGCCGGCTGCTCGGTGACGCTCTGCCAGGCCGACGAGGAGCTGCTTCGGCTCTGGGACGCTCCGGTGCAGACCGCCGCGCTCCGCTGGGGCCGCTGAACCGACCGGGATTCACCGATCACAGGGAGTTCATGTGCTCGACGCCGACTTTTTCCGCCGGTGGCTGACCGTCGCCGCCGCCCTGGTCGACCGTGAGGCGGAGCGCCTGACGGAGCTGGATTCGGCGATCGGCGACGCCGACCACGGCAGCAATCTCCAGCGTGGCTTCGCCTCGGTCGTCGCGGCCCTGGAGCAGGAGCCGCCCGGGAGTGCCGGAGGCCCCGGCGCCGTGCTGGTGCTGGCCGGCCGCCGGCTCATCTCGACGGTCGGCGGGGCCTCGGGACCGCTGTACGGGACCCTGCTGCGGCTCACCGGAAAGGCGCTCGGCGATGTCGCCGAGGTGACACCCGCGCAGCTGGCCGAGGCCCTGCGGATGGGAGTGGCGGCCGTGGCCGAGCTGGGTGGGGCGAAGGCCGGGGACAAGACGATGCTGGACGCCCTCGAACCGGCGGTGGACGCCCTCGGCGACACCACCGACTCGTTCGCCGCCGCGCGGGACGCCGCCGAGCGGGGCGCGCTGGCGACCGTGCCGATGCAGGCCCGCAAGGGACGGGCCAGCTACCTGGGCGAACGCAGCATCGGGCACCAGGACCCGGGGGCGACCTCATCGGCGCTGATCATCGCGGCGCTCGTGGAGGCAGCGGGATGAGCGATGACGGAGGCAGGGGCGGGGGCATGGGCGGGGGAACGGGAGGACTGGTCGGGATCGTTCTGGTCTCGCACAGCGCGGCGGTGGCCACCGCCGTCGCCGAGCTGGCCCAGGGCCTGGCGGGCGGTGGCACGACCGCGCCGATCGCCGCCGCGGGCGGGACCCCGGACGGAGGGCTCGGCACCAGCTCCGAGCTGATCGTCCGGGCCGCGGAGGCCGTCGGCACGGGTGCGGGAGTCGCGGTGCTCGTCGATCTCGGCAGCGCCGTGCTGACCGTGAAGGCCCTGGTGGCCGAGGGCGATGAACTGCCCGGCGGCACCCGGCTGGTGGACGCGCCCTTCGTGGAGGGCGCGGTCGCGGCGCTGGTGACGGCCTCGGCGGGCGGGGATCTCGACGCCGTGGAAGCGGCGGCGGCGGAGGCGTACGGCTACCGGAAGGTGTGACCCGGGGCGCGAGGGGCGGGCGGAGGGGGCCGTTCGGCCCCCTCCGGGTGGCAGCGGCCCCGGCCCGCTCCTAGCGTCGGTCTCCTATGGTGCATTTCCTACCATCGGAGTTCTGACCATGCGTGCCATGCGTGCCATACGTGTCGTGGGCATCGCCCTCGCCGGAGCCGCCGCGACGCTGGCCCTCGGAGGCCCGGCCGCACTCGCGGACGAGGAGCCGGCGGCCACCGGTGACAGCACACCTTCCGTCGAGCGGAGCGACCCCGGGGTGCCGGACAGCCCGGATGCCCTGGATGCCCCGGATGCCCCGGATACTCCGGACCTTCCCGATATCCCGGATTCTCCCGGCCTTCCGGCCGAGGACTCCGGGGACTCCGGGGACGGGACCCCGGGTAAGGGCGGGGGCGGTGGCGGTGGCGGTGGCGGGACCACCTCCTTCGACTTCACCGTCACTCCCGCCGCCGTCGCCCCGGGGGGCACCGTGACGCTGAACACCGTCGCGTGCCAGTCCCCCACCGTGACCGTGTCGTCCGAGGCCTTCGAGACCGTCACCCTCCAGGAGGGCCGGCCCGGCACCGCGCGGATCTCCGAGGACGCGGAGCCCGGCGCGGAGTACGAGATCACCTTCGACTGCGCGGGCGAGAAGGGCCTGGCCCGTTTCACCGTCGGCGGAGGCCCGGCGCACAACGGTGAGGACGGCGGTACCGACGCCGGCATCGGAGCACTCCCGCCGGGCGAAGCGGAGAAACCCGGCGGCGGGGTGCGCGCCGGTACCGGCGGCAGCACGGACGCGCTGAGCCCCGCGCGGACCGCCACCGGCTCGGTCCTGGTCGCGGGGGCACTCGGCGGCGGTGCCGTACTGGCGTACCGCCGGCGCGCCGGGAACCGTGGCTGACGAGGGACGGGCCCAGCGGTCTTCCGCGCACCAGGCCCGCCCCGCATGCCGTCCGGACGCCCGGCACAGCGCCTGGTTCACCCTGCTCTCCGTGCTGCTGCTCGGGATCTTCCTGCTGCGCACCGGGACGGCGGGGAGCGCTTCGGGGCCGCCCGCTCCCCCTCGGGACGTGGCCGCGCCGCAGTCCCGGCCGCCGGTCGCGGGGCTGCTGCCGCCCGCCCCCGGGCCGCTCCCGCACTCCCCGCCCCGGCGGATCACGATCGCCTCCGTCGGGGTGGACGCCGCGCTGACGGGGGTTGGTCTGGACCCGGACCGGCGGGTCCAGGCACCGCCGGCGGCCGACGGCGAGCTGGCCGGGTGGTACGCGGGGGCGGCGGCTCCCGGGGAGCGCGGGACGGCGGTGGTCGTCGGCCATGTCGACAACGCGGCGGGCCCGGCCGTCTTCTATCCCCTCGGCTCGCTGAAGCGCGACAGCAGGATCGAGATCCTCCGGGAGGACGGCAGAACGGTGGTCTTCAGTGTCTACGGCGTGGAGACGCACACGCTGAGGGACTTCCCGGCGGACCGGGTGTACCGGGATGGGCCGCGGGCGGAGCTGCGGGTGATCACCTGCGGTGGGCGGTACACGGGGAGGTCCGGCTACGACAGCAATGTCGTTGTCTTCGCCCGGCTGGTCGAGGTGCGCTGACCGGTCCGCGTCCGAGGACGGCCCTGTGCCCCGGGCCCGCCCGACGCCCGAGGACGGCTCCCGCCCCACAGGCAACCCGGGCAAACCCGGGCCCGCCCGACGCCTGAGGACCACCCCTGCGGCACAGGACCCCGCACCTGGCACCCCCAGCCCGTCCGGGGGCACCTCCCAGAGGCAGCTCTGGGGGAGCTTGAGGACGGACCCCGCACCACAGGGAGCCCGAGCAAACCCAGCCCGTCCGGCGTTTGAGGACGGACCCTGTGCGACAGGTGCCCGCATGCCGCGGGCCACGGTCGGGGGCCGGCCCCCGAACCCCCGCGCCTCAAACGCCGGCGGGGCTGAAATGGCGCGGCCCACCCGCCGGAGGGCTGAGGGGTGCTGCCCACCCGCCGGAGGGCTGAGGGGTGCTGCCCGAAGGCCGGAGGGGGAGGGCGGCGGCTCGACGCCGGGGGCTGGAGTGGTGTGGATCGACACGCGGGGGCTGAAAGGGCGCGGCCCACCCGCCGGAGCAGCCCACCAGGGCTGGCAGACTGAAGGAATGTCCGCTCCTCGTCGTCTGTGCACCGTCTGCCGCCGTGAGATCGCCGTTGTCGCGGGGCGGTTCGCCCGGCACGACCCGGCGGGTTCCCGGGTCGCGGCCGAGATGGTCTCCTGCCCGGGGTCGCGGCGGCAGGCTCCGTACGACTCCGCTCTGCGGCCCACCCTGGACGGTGCCGTCGTGCCGCTCTTCCCCGGGCAGCTCCCCCTGTTCTGAGACCCCGGCCCGGGCGCGCCGGAGGGTACGCGACAGATGGCCCGCTCACCCGGTAGATTGGTCTACACCATTGCGCATACCGAGACGCACACAGAGACAGGGATCTTCGTGGAAGTTGTCATCGTTCCGGACGCCGCCGCCGGCGGCGAGCTCATCGCCGACGCCATGGCCGGCCTGCTGCGCCGCAAGCCCGACGCCCTGCTGGGGGTCGCCACCGGCTCGACGCCGCTCCCGATCTACGAAGCCCTCGCCGCCAAGGTGCGCTCCGCCGAGGCCGACGCGTCCCGGGCCCGGATATGCCAGCTCGACGAGTACGTGGGGCTGCCCCCCGGGCACCCCGAGTCGTACCGTTCGGTGGTGCTGCGCGAAGTGGTCGAGCCGCTGGGGCTGACCGAGGCGTCCTTCATCGGGCCCGACGGCAGCGCCGAGGACGTCGCGGCGGCCTGTGCCGCCTACGACCGCGCCCTCACCGAGGCGGGCGGCGTCGACCTCCAGCTGCTGGGCATCGGCACCGACGGGCACATCGGCTTCAACGAGCCCTGCTCCTCGCTCGCCTCCCGCACCCGGATCAAGACGCTGACCGAGCAGACCCGCAGGGACAACGCGCGGTTCTTCGACAGCCTCGACGAGGTCCCGCACCATGTGATCACCCAGGGCATCGGCACCATCCTGGAGGCCCGCCACCTGGTGCTGCTGGCCACCGGCGAGGCCAAGGCCGACGCCGTGGCGCTCGCCGTGGAGGGCCCGCTCGCGGCCCTGGTGCCCGCCTCGGCGCTCCAGCTCCACCCGCACGCCACGGTCGTCGTCGACGAGGCCGCCGCCTCCCAGCTCAAGCTCGCCGACTACTTCCGCGCCACCTACGCCTCCAAGCCCGACTGGCAGGGCATCTGATTCCCCCGGTACGGGGCCCCCGCCACCCGGCGGGGGCCCCGTACCGATTCCGCTCCCGCTGGAACATATTCCGCGCCCAACGGCTCTTTTCCGCCGTCGAGTTGATACGGTGCGCTCCCTCAGGCACTAGTCGCGCGTCGCACTGAAGCGCAACCGTGCAGCCCCGGGGGATCTTCATGGATGACGGCACCGCCCACGACCGTCTGGTGGTCAGGGACAGTCTGGAACGCGCCGGACGGCGGGCCAGTCATGTGGTCCGCTACTTCTACGCCTATTTGTTCACCCACCATCCCCATCTGCGGACGCTCTTCCCCGCCGTGATGGCCGACCAGTACGAGCGGCTGTACGCGGCGCTGGTCCACGCGGTGGACCATCTCGGGCACCCCGGGCTCCCCGGTCATCTGGAGCGGCTCGGCCGGGACCACCGCAGGTTCGGGGTGGTGGACGAGGACTACGCGGCGGTCGGCGAGAGCCTGATCGCCGCGGTCCGGCACCACACCCCCTACACCTGGGACACGGCGACGGAGGAGGCCTGGCGGCGGGTGTACGGCTCCATCGCCGCCGCCATGGCGGCGGGCGCGCGCCGCTCCGAGGCCGCCCACGAGCCGGCGTTCTGGTCGGCCACCGTCGTCTCGCACCGGCTGCACGGCGACCACACCGCCGTGGTGCGCGCCGCCGTCCGCACCCCCTACCCGTGGCTGCCGGGGCAGTACGCCACCGTCGAGCACAGCGCGCTGCCGGGGGTGTGGCGGCCCTACTCGCTGGCGGGCGGCGCGGAGGCGCCCGACCGGGAGCGGATTCTGGAGTTCCATGTCGGCCGGGTGCCGGGCGGGCAGCTCAGCACGGTGCTCTGCGACCACACCCGGGCCGGTCAGCAGCTGCGCCTGGGGGCCGCGTCGGGGTCGGCGCTCGCCCCGCCGCCCGGGACCGCGGCCGTCACCCTGATCGCCGCGGGCACCGGCTGGGCCCCGGTCAAACCGGTCCTGGCAGAACTGCTCGCCCGCAGACCCGCGCCCCGCATCCGGATCGACGCCGTGGCACGGGGCGAGGCCCACTTCTACGACGGCGCCTTCCTCGACGGCCTGCTGCGCGACCACCCCTGTCTCAGCGCCTACTGGTGGTACCAGGAGCGCGGCGAGGGCCCGACGCGGGCCGCGGAACGGCTCCACACCCATCTGCGGGCGCGCCGGGACTGGGCCGGGGAGAGCGTCTACCTCTGCGGGCCGGTGCGGTTCGTCGAGGAGACGGCGGAGCTGCTCTTCGGCAACGGGCTGCCCGAGGAGGCGCTGATCCGCGATCCCCAGCCGTCGGCGCTCGGCCCCCGCGGGCATGTCTCGCACGCGGAGGCGTTCCTCGACCCGGTGCCGGTGAAGTGGATCGACCCGCAGGCACGCACCCGGGCGCTGGAGGTGCCGGTGGCGGCGGACCAGCGGGCGGTGGGACGGGTCTGAGCGTGCGGCGGCCGGGCCGGGCCCGGGTCAGCTACCGGGGCCGTACCAGAGCGTGGTCACATTGCAGAACTCGCGGATGCCGTGGCCGGACAGCTCCCTGCCGTAGCCGGAGCGCTTGACTCCGCCGAAGGGCAGCGCGGGATGGGAGGCCGTCATGCCGTTGAAGAAGACACCGCCGGCCTCGATGTCCCGGGCGAACAGGGCCATCTCGTCCTCGTCGCGCGTCCAGGCGCTGGAACTCAGCCCGAAGGGTGTGTCGTTGGCCAGCGCGACGGCCTCCGCCGCGTTCGCGACCCGGTGGACGGTGGCGACCGGGCCGAAGGTCTCCTCCCGGTGGATGCGCATGGTGGCGTCGATACCGGTGAGGACGGTGGGCTCGTAGAACCAGCCCTCGGTCCTCTCCGGTGGTCTGCGGCCGCCGGTGAGCACCCGCGCGCCGCGGCCGACGGCGTCGTCCACCAGCTCCTCCAGGTCGGCGCGGCCCTGCTCCAGGGCGAGCGGCCCGATGTCGGTGGACTCCTCCAGCGGATCGCCGACGGTCAGGCTCCGCATGGCCTCGGTGAAGCGGTCGCAGAAGGCGTCGTGGACGTCGGTGTGGACCAGGAACCGTTTGGCGGCGATGCAGGACTGCCCGTTGTTCTGGGTCCGCGCGGTGACGGCGGTGGCCGCCGCCCGGTCGATGTCGGCCGACGGCATCACCAGATAGGGGTCACTGCCGCCCAGTTCGAGGACGGTCCGCTTGACCTCGTCGCCCGCGATGGCGGCGACGGAGCGCCCGGCGGGCTCACTGCCGGTGAGGGTGGCCGCGACGACCCTGCGGTCGCGGAGAATGCCCTCCACCGCGCCGGAGCCGACCAGCAGGGTCTGGAAGCAGCCCTCCGGATAGCCCGCGCGCCGGAAGAGGTCCTCCAGGCGGAGGGCGGTCTGCGGGACGTTGGAGGCGTGCTTGAGGAGGACCGTGTTGCCCGCCATCAGGGCGGGGGCGGCGAACCGGACGACCTGCCAGAGGGGGAAGTTCCACGGCATGACGGCCAGGACGGGGCCGAGCGGCCGGTAGCGCACGACGACCCGGGCGGCCCCCGAGTCCTCGGTGTCGGCGGGGGCGGGGTGCTCGTCGGCGAGGAGTTCCGCGGCCCGGGACGCGTACCAGCGCATCGTCTTCGCGCACTTGGCGGCCTCGGCGCGGGCCGCCGCGACGGGCTTGCCCATTTCGAGGGTCATGGTGCGGGCGCAGGCGGCCCGCTCCTCGTCCAGCAGGTCGGCGGCGCGCTCCAGCAGCCGGGCGCGGTGGGCGAGGCCGGTGGCGCGGTAGGCGGTGAAGGCGTTGTGCGCGCGGGTGATCCGCCGCTCGACCTCGTCGGCCCCGAGCGCGTCGAAGGTCCTCAGGGTCTCCCCGGTGGCGGGGTTGACCGTGGCGATGGGCATGACGCGCTCCTCTTCTGCCGTACTCCCCTTATTTGTGCCCGGGTTCTCCCGTACTTCCCCGTACGGTCGGTCGGGTCCGGTGCGTCCCCGCTCCCGCGGACGGCTCACCCGGACCCGTCACGGCCTCTCATGGCCCCTCGCGAACGGCTCACGGACGGCTCACGGACGGCTCGCGGACGGCTTCGCGGCGCCGGCGGCTATCCGGGCCGCCCGTCGCCGCCGCTCTCCAGCCGCAGTTGGACGTCCTTCTCCTGGTCGCCGGCGGCCATGCCCTCGTCGTGGACGGCGAAGGAGGCGGCGAGGGTCTCCCGCATCCGGTCCACCGCCCAGTAGCCGCCCTGGACCCCCGCCTCGACGGGCGCTCCCAGCCGCACCGGCCGGGCCTCCGGGCGGACGTCGGTGACCTCGAAGGTCGCGGACCACACCGTTGTGTGCCCCTCGGAGACGTACTCGGGCGTGTCATCGGCCGCGCGGTCGGACGCGTACGCCTCACCGAGCACGTGGAAGACGGTGTCGGCGTCCTCCCTGCTGCATCCGGTGATGGTCACCTCGACCGGCGCGCCGGGGTTCTCCCTGCTGTTCACCGTGGTTCCTCGCTCTCCGTGCGCTGATCCTCGTGGGCCTGCCCGGCCGCGCCGGTGTGCCGTCCGCGCGGGCCCGCCCGGCGGTACGGGGCCGGATCTCCCCTCCAGGCTCACCCGGCCCCGCGCCGGGTGCACGTCGGGGCCGCCGGGCGGCTCAACCGGACGGCTCGTCCGGGACGGGGCGCTCGGGGTGCACGGAACCGCTGCGCGCCGTGTCGCCGCGGCCCGCGCCCGGCGCGTCGGCGTCCGGGAGACTCCGGTCGGCCTCGTCGTCCGGTGTGGCGGACCGGGGCAGGTCGAGCCGGTCGTCCTCCTGGGGCGCCTGCTGGTCGGGCGGGTCCCGGGGGACGGTCCGGTCCCGGGGAGCGGGCTGGTCGGGCGGGTGGGAGTTCATGGTCGGTCTCCTCGGTAGGGGGGACGGGGAAGGCGGACGGGGGACGCGCGGGCCGCGACCGGCACGGTCATCCGCCGGGCGGGGCGGGATGGACACCCACCGGGCAGGGGTCGGTCCGTACCGGCCAGGGGGGCGCGCCCCCGTGGGCGCTCAGCGCGCACCCGCCGTCCTGGCGCGGTCCGCGCCGTGGCGTACGGACCGGCGCTGGGTCGCGGGAACCCCGCCCCACACCCCGGTGCGCTGCCCGGTGCGCACCGCCCAGTCGAGACAGGCCTGTGCGACCGGGCACCGTTCGCACACCCGGCGGGCGCGGGCCACCTGGTCGGCGCCGGGGCCGAGGTTGCTGACGGGGAAGAACAGCTCCGGGTCCTCGTCGGTGCAGGCGGCCTCGCGCTGCCACTCCATGGTGTCCCGGCCGCCCGGCACGGTGGTCCGGTGTCGCGGTGGCTGGCGCATCCGATCAGTCCTCCTCCCCGGTTCGCCGGCCTCGGCCGGCGGACCGTTCCCGTGGTGCCGGTTCCGGTGCGCGGCCCGGGACGGCGCGGATTCCGCCGCCGTTTCCTCCGCCACTTCTTCTGTGGCCTCCTCCGGCGCACGCTCCGGACGGCCCGTGCGCGGTGCCGCCGCCGATGGTCATGGTGGCGTCCTCCTCGGTGTTCGGCGTCCGATGTGGCGTCGGGTACCCGCGATTTCCCGGAATAACGGTGAACGGACAATCCGTTGGCCGCGCCGGCATCCGGTGACGGCCGGGCCGGCCACCCGGACCGCGCGCCCGCCCACGGCCCCGGGCGGAGGACGCCCCGCGCCGCCGGTGGGTACGCGGGCGGGCAAACGCCGGGACGGCGCCGCTCCGGCGCACGCCGGGAGAGCGCCGCTCACCCGTCCGGCGGCGGTGCTGCCGGGGTGGCGCCCCGCGCGGTGCCGACCCCGGCCCTCCCCCGGTGACGCCTGCCGCCCGGCCGCACGCGCGGGCTTCGGACCCCGCGCTCGCCCCTGCCGCCGCCCCGCCGCACGCGCGGGCACCGTCATGACGACCCCTGCCCGGCCGAGGGCCGTCAGGGAAGGCCGCCGGCCGCTCATCCGCTCCCCGCGCGGACGGCGGGCACGCGCGGTCCCCGGCGCACCCAGACGAGGACGACGACCGACGCGACGGCCGCGAGCGCGCACCAGGTGGAGACGAACTCGGCGCGCCACAGCAGCGCGCAGACCCCGGCCCCGATCCCCGCCACGGCGCCCAGCAGCCGCAGCACCGGGTCGCCGGAGAGCAGCAGCGCGCCGACGGTGGCCAGCAGATAGCCGGTGACGATCAGCGGCGGGTGGGGCAGGTCCAGCAGATAGCCGACCGTACGGCCGCGGATCTCGGCCGTCACCGTCCGGGTGGCCAGGCTGTGGGCGAGGACGGCCGTGGTGACGAGCCCGGCCGCGAGCGGGACGGCCAGTCGGGCCCGGCCGGCGGGGCGCACGGCGAGCAGTACGCCGATGGGGAGCCACAGCGGCAGCACGGTCAGGGCGATCACGGCCCAGGCGACCGTCGCGGGCCCGGTGCCGCCCCCGGCCCGCCAGAGGACGGACTCGACGATCTGGTGCGCGCCGAGCAGCAGCGGCAGGGCGGCGAGCGGCAGATCGCGCGCCCGCCGCGCCCGCGCCACACAGACCACACCGATCGCGCCGATGGCGGTGCCCGCCACCAGGTCGGCCGTCGCGCTCCAGCACATACCGGGAGCTATAGCCCGGACCGGGCGGGGATACGCCTGCCGGGGGCCCCGGGGTCAGAGACGGCGGTTCGCGAGCACCGGCACGGTCCTGCGCACGGCGGCGACCTCCTCGGGGTCGACATCGGCGATCAGCAGCCCCGGGGCGGCCTCCAGCCGGGCCCGGATCGTGCCGTCCGGGCCGACGACGGCGCTGTGGCCGATACCTCCCGGGGCCTTCCCGGACGGGGCCCGACCGCCGGAGGCCGTCGGATCGGCCTGGTCGACGGCGGCGACCCAGAGGGTGGCGTCGAGTGCCCGGGCGCGGATGAGCAGCTCCCACTGCTCGCGCTTGCCGGGGCCGTCCCCCCAGGAGGCGGGGAGCAGGGTGAGGACGGCTCCGGCGTCGGCGTGCGCCCGGAACAGCTCGGGGAAGCGGACGTCGTAGCAGGTGGCGACGCCGACCTGGACACCGTCCACCTCGAAGGTGACGACCTTGGAGCCGGCGGCGACGGTGGCGGACTCGGCGAAGCCGAAGGCGTCGTACAGATGGATCTTGTCGTAGGAGGTCTCCACGCCGGGTCCGGTGACCAGCAGGGTGTTGGTCACCTTGCCGTCGTCCGCCGGGGTGAACATCCCGGCGACGACGACGATCCCGGCCTCGGCGGCGATCCGCCGCACCTCGGTGGCCCAGGGGCCGTCCAGGGGTTCGGCGAGGCCGGCGAGCGGGGTGCCGAAGCAGGCCATGGTGGCCTCGGGGAAGACGACGACGGCCGCGCCGGACTCGGCCGCGCGGTGCGCCTGTTCGCGTACGGCGACAAGGTTGCGCGCCGGGTCGGGGGCGGACGTGAGCTGGCTCAGTGCGATACGCATGGCGGGTCCCAGGGGTGTGAGAAGGAGGCCGGTGCGGGCCGGGCGCCGGTGCCGGAGTCTGCCATGGTCGTGCCCTACCCACTGAGGCGGCGGGGATTCCCCGCGCGGGGGCCGGGAGGACGGCGCCCCGGTGCCCCGGTGCCCCGGCGGTGTCCGCCCGGCCGGCGGAGGGCACGGGCCACCGGTGAACGGCGGGCGCGCCGACACGGGCGGCGGTGCGCACCGGCGGCCACGCGACGCGCCCGGGTCCGGGACACGTCGACGCGGGAGGCGGCACGGAGCCGGCCGGGAGGACGGAGAGGCGGCACGGAGCCGGCCGGGAGGACGACGGGGCACCCCACCGGCGGCACCGCGCGGGCCCGGGGGCGGGCGCCGGAACGGGCGTACCGGGGGTAGTGCACCTCCAGGAGAGGATCAAGAGCGGCGGGTGGTCGGCAAGGTCACAGCCCTCTCCTCTGCTGCCGCTCGATGCGCGTGTCCTAGCATCCGAGCATGACGGTCCTCCCCGATGACGGGTTCCCTCTGGCCGCCGAATTCCCCGATGCCTCCCACGAGCAGTGGCAGCGGCTGGTCGCCGGTGTACTGCGCAAGTCGGGCAAGGACGTTCCGGACGCGGCGGCCGAGGACATGCTCTCCACCCCCCTGGAGGACGGGCTCCGCACCCGTCCCCTCTACACGGCGGAGACGGCGGGCGGCGGCTCCGGCGCCGGACCCGCCGGCTTCCCGGGCTTCGCCCCCTTCGTCCGCGGCGGCACCCCGCAGGGCGGCGCCGTCTCCGGCTGGGATGTGCGCCAGCGGCACGAGCGGCCGGACCCGGTGCGCACCAACGCGGCCGTCCTCGCCGATCTGGAGAACGGCGTCTCCTCGCTCTGGCTCTCCGTCGGACCGCGGGCGATCCCGGTCACCGGTCTCGCCACCGCGCTGGAGGGCGTCCTCCTCGATCTCGCGCCCGTCGTCCTCGACGCGGGCGCCGGCTTCGAGCCCGCCGCCCGGGAGCTGCTGCGCCTCCTCGACGAGCGGGAGGTGACGGCGGCGGCCGGCGGCAATCTGGGCGCCGACCCGCTGGGGACGGCCGCGCGGACCGGCGCGTACGAGGAGGTCGCGGGGCACACCGAGGCCGCCGTGGACCTCGCCCGGCTCTGCCACGGCACCCGGCCCGGGCTGCGGGCGCTGACCGTCGACGCGCTGCCCCACCACGAGGCGGGCGGCAGCGCGGCCCAGGAGCTGGGGTGCTCGCTGGCGACCGGAGTCGCCCTGCTGCGGGCGCTCACCGGTGCCGGGCTGCCCGTGGCGGCGGCCCTCGGCCAGCTGGAGTTCCGCTACGCGGCCACCGCCGACCAGTTCCTGACGATCGCCAAGCTCCGCGCGGCCCGGCGGGTCTGGGCCAGGGTCGCCGAGGTCTGCGGGGCACCGGCCGCCGGGGCGCAGCGCCAGCACGCGGTGACCTCGTCCGTGATGATGACGCGGCGCGACCCCTGGGTGAACATGCTCCGCACCACGGTCGCTTCGCTGGCCGCCGGGGTCGGCGGGGCGGATGCCGTGACCGTGCTCCCCTTCGACCACGCCATCGGTCTGCCGGACGACTTCGCCCGCCGGATCGCCCGCAACACCTCCACGATCCTGCTGGAGGAGTCGCATGTGGGGCGGGTCATCGACCCGGCCGGCGGCTCCTGGTACGTCGAGCGGCTCACCGACGAGCTGGCGCACGCCGCCTGGGAGTGGTTCCAGGAGATCGAGCGCGCGGGCGGTCAGCTCGCCGCGCTCCGCGGCGGGCTGGTCGCCGAGCGGATCGGCGCGGCCTGGGAGCGGCGCCGGGAGGACATCGCGCGGCGCCGCGAACCGGTCACCGGGGTGAGCGAGTACCCGCTGCTCGACCAGGCGGCGGTGGAGCGCGACCCGGCGCCCGAAGCGCCCGGCGGCGGGCTGCCGCGGGTCCGCCGCGATGAGGCGTTCGAGGCGCTGCGGGCCCGTTCGGACGCGCATCTGGCCGCCACCGGGTCCCGCCCGCGCGTCTTTCTCGCGGCCCTCGGCCCCGCCGCCGCGCACAGCGCCCGCGCGGGCTTCGCCTCCCAGCTCTTCCGGGCCGGCGGGATCGAGCCGGTCCACGACCCGGTCTCCGTCGACGCCGTCTCCGTGGCGGACGCCTTCCGCGCCTCCGGCGCCGCGGTGGCCTGCCTCTGCTCCAGCGACGCGCTCTACGCCGACCAGGCGGCGCCGGTCGCCGGGGCGCTGAGGGCGGCCGGCGCCGGATGGGTCGTCCTCGCGGGGCGGCCCGGTGAGCTTCGGGACACATATACACGGGCCGGGGTGGACGCGTTCGTCGCCGCGGGCGGTGACGCGGTCGCCGTCCTGACCTCGGCTCTCGACCGGATGGGAGTGGCGTGATGAGCGTTCCGGACTTCACGGGCATCGCGCTCGGCGAGGGCGCCGGGTCCGGCTCCGACGACCAGTGGCGCGCGGCGGTCGAGGAGTCCACCGGCCGCGGGGCCGGCGATCTGGTGTGGGAGACGCCCGAGGGCATCCCCGTCAAACCGCTCTACACGGACCGGGATCTCGCCGGTCTCGACTTCCTCTCCGGCTACCCGGGGATCGCGCCGTATCTGCGCGGCCCGTACCCGACGATGTACGTCAACCAGCCGTGGACGATCCGCCAGTACGCCGGGTTCTCCACGGCCGAGGAGTCCAACGCCTTCTACCGGCGCAATCTGGCCGCCGGGCAGAAGGGCCTGTCGGTCGCCTTCGACCTGCCCACCCACCGGGGGTACGACAGCGACCACCCCCGGGTGACGGGCGATGTCGGGATGGCCGGGGTCGCCATCGACTCGATCCTCGACATGCGGCAGCTCTTCGACGGCATCCCGCTCGACCGGATGAGTGTGTCGATGACCATGAACGGGGCCGTGCTGCCCGTTCTGGCGCTCTACATCGTGGCCGCCGAGGAGCAGGGCGTACCGCCGGAGAAGCTGGCCGGGACCATTCAGAACGACATCCTCAAGGAGTTCATGGTCCGCAACACCTACATCTATCCGCCCGGCCCCTCGATGCGGATCATCTCCGACATCTTCGCCTTCACCTCGCGGCGGATGCCCCGCTACAACTCCATCTCGATCTCCGGATACCACATCCAGGAGGCCGGGGCCACGGCCGATCTGGAGCTGGCGTACACCCTCGCGGACGGCATGGAGTATCTGCGCGCCGGGCTCGGCGCCGGGCTCGACGTGGACGCGTTCGCGCCCCGGCTGTCGTTCTTCTGGGCGATCGGGATGAACTTCTTCATGGAGGTCGCGAAGTTGCGGGCGGCCCGGCTGCTGTGGGCGCGGCTGGTGAAGGGCTTCGACCCGAAGAACCCCAAGTCGCTCTCGCTGCGGACGCACTGCCAGACCTCGGGCTGGTCGCTGACCGCGCAGGACGTCTTCAACAATGTCACCCGCACCTGTGTGGAGGCGATGGCGGCCACCCAGGGCCACACCCAGTCCCTGCACACCAACGCCCTGGACGAGGCGCTGGCGCTGCCCACCGACTTCTCCGCGCGGATCGCCCGCAACACCCAGCTCCTGCTCCAGCAGGAGTCGGGGACGTGCCGGGTGATCGACCCCTGGGGCGGCAGCGCCTATGTGGAGCGGCTCACCCACGATCTGGCGCGCCGGGCCTGGCGGCACATCGAGGAGGTGGAGGCCGCCGGGGGCATGGCGCGCGCCATCGACGCGGGCATCCCGAAGCTCCGGGTGGAGGAGGCGGCGGCGCGCACCCAGGCGCGGATCGACTCCGGGCGGCAGCCGGTGATCGGGGTGAACAAGTACCGGGTGGAGACGGATGAGCGGATCGATGTGCTGAAGGTCGACAACTCATCGGTGCGCGCCCAGCAGCTCGCCAAGCTGCGCCGGCTGCGCGCGGAGCGGGACGAGGGGGCGTGCCGGCGGGCGCTGGAGGCGCTGACCGGGGCCGCCGGGCGGGAACCGGGGCCCGGCCTGGAGGGGAATCTGCTGGCGCTCGCGGTGGACGCGGCCCGGGCCATGGCGACCGTGGGCGAGATCTCCGACGCCCTGGAGGCGGTGTACGGGCGGCACTCCGGCCAGATCCGTACCATCTCCGGTGTGTACCGGAACGAGGCGGGCGAGTCCCCGTCGGTGGAGCGCACCCGTGCGCTGGTGGGGCGGTTCGAGGAGGCGGAGGGCCGCCGGCCGCGCATCCTGGTCGCCAAGATGGGCCAGGACGGGCACGACCGCGGCCAGAAGGTGATCGCCACGGCCTTCGCCGACCTCGGCTTCGACGTGGATGTCGGCCCGCTCTTCCAGACCCCCGGGGAGGTGGCCCGGCAGGCGGTGGAGGCGGATGTCCATGTCGTCGGGGTCTCCTCGCTGGCGGCGGGGCATCTGACGCTGGTGCCCGCGCTGCGGGAGGAGCTGGCGGCGGAGGGCCGGGAGGACATCATGATCGTGGTGGGCGGGGTGATCCCGCCGCAGGATGTGGAGACGCTCCACGCGGCGGGGGCCGCCGCCGTCTTCCCGCCGGGCACGGTCATCCCGGACGCGGCGCACGACCTGGTGCGGACCCTGGCGGCCTCGCTCGGCCATGAGCTCTCATGAGCCCCGAGGCCGGGCCCGCCGGGCCTCCGACGCGCCGGTCCCCCGAGGTCGGGAGCTATGTCAAGGGGGTGCGGGAGGGGTCGCGCGCCTGGGTCGCCCGGGCGATCACCCTGGTGGAGTCCACCCGGGCCGATCACCGGGTGCTGGCACAGCGGCTGCTGACCGAGCTGCTGCCGTACACGGGCACCGCCCGGCGGGTGGGGATCAGCGGGGTGCCCGGCGTCGGCAAGTCCACGTTCATCGACGCGCTGGGCACCATGCTCACCTCGCTCGGCCACCGGGTGGCGGTGCTGGCCGTCGATCCGTCGTCGAGCAGGACCGGCGGTTCCATCCTCGGTGACAAGACGCGGATGGAGCGGCTGGCGACCGATCCCTCGGCCTTCGTCCGCCCCTCCCCGACGTCGGGCACGCTCGGCGGGGTGGCCAAGGCGACCCGGGAGACGATCGCCGTGGTGGAGGCGGCGGGGTACGACGTGGTGCTGGTGGAGACGGTCGGGGTCGGTCAGTCGGAGACCGCCGTGGCCCATATGGTCGACTCGTTTCTGCTGCTCACCCTGGCGCGGACCGGGGACCAGCTCCAGGGCATCAAGAAGGGCGTCCTGGAGCTGGCCGACGTGGTGGCGGTGAACAAGGCCGACGGGCCCCATGAGCGGGACGCCCGCTCGGCGGCGCGGGAACTGGCGGGCGCGCTGCGGCTGATGCACCCTGCGGACGCGGCGTGGACACCCCCGGTGCTGTCGTGCAGCGCCCGGGAGTCCACGGGGCTCGACACGGTCTGGGACCGTCTCGAACAGCACCGGACCCTGCTGGAATCCACCGGCCGGCTCGCCGCCAAGCGCCGCGATCAGCAGATCGACTGGATCTGGTCGATGGTCCACGACACACTCCGGGACCGGCTGCGCGCCCACCCCGGGGTGCGGGCCCTGGCCCCCGGTCTGGAGGAGCGGGTACGGGACGGTGAGCTGACGGCGACCCTGGCGGCGGAGCGCATTCTGGACGCCTTCCAGGGGCCCGGGTCCGGCGGGTGAGGTCCCGCCGTCCGGCCCCGTGGTTCAGACGCCCCGGTGCCCGCGGATCGCGGCCACGGCGAGGACTCCGGCCGTCAGCCCGGCGATACTCCAGGGGATGCTGGGGCTGCCCCCGTTGAGCTCGTGGCCGGCCGAGGCGAGGAGCAGGACGGTGGCGAGGACGAGTGAGCCGCCGAACTGACGTGTCCTCATGTCTGTCTCCTCCACTGTGCCACTCCCCCGGGGAAGCGCTCTTGCCGCGGTCCTGAATTGACCGCGGACACCTTGAATGATCATGCCCGACGCCACCGGCGGGGAAGCCGCCCAGCGGGTCTCGACCGGACCCGGTCCCCGGCGCCGGTGGATTCGTGATCGACTGTCCGGATCGGGCGGGCCTGCGGCCGGCGGACCGGCGCGCGGCCGGCGGTGCGCGCGGCCGGCGCACGGGACCGGCGCACGGGACCGGCGCACGGGACCGGCGCACGGGACCGGCGCGCGGGACCGGTTCCGGCGATCCGCCCGGCCCGGGCCCGCGCGGCGGTGGCACGGGAGAAGAGGCGGAGGAAGGGTGATGGAGGCATGAGGCTCACGGTGCTCGGCGGCGGAGGTTTCCGGCTGCCCCTGGTCTACGGCGCCCTGCTGGGCGATCACGCGGAGGGCCGGATCACCCGGGTCGTGCTGTACGACACCGACGCCGGACGGCTCGCCGCCATCGCCCGGGTGCTGGCCGACCAGGCCGCCGGGGTGCCGGACGCGCCGGAGGTCACCGCGACCACGGATCTCGACGAGGCGCTGCGCGGGGCGGACTTCGTCTTCTCCGCGATCCGGGTGGGCGGCCTGGCGGGCCGGGCGGCCGACGAGCGCATCGCGCTGGCCGAGGGCGTGCTCGGCCAGGAGACCGTCGGCGCGGGCGGTGTCGCGTACGGACTGCGGACCGTGCCGGTGGCCGAGGAGATCGCCCGCCGGGTGGCCCGTGTCGCGCCCGGCGCGTGGGTCATCAACTTCACCAACCCGGCGGGCCTGGTGACCGAGGCCATGGCCCGTCATCTGGGCGGACGGGTGATCGGCATCTGCGACTCCCCGGTGGGCCTCGGGCGGCGGGTCGCCCGGGCGCTGGGCGCCGACCCGGACACGGCCTTCTACGACTACGCGGGCCTGAACCACCTCGGCTGGCTGCGCGGGGTGCGGGTGGCGGGCCGCGACGAACTCCCCCGGCTGCTGGCCGACCCCGGACTGCTCGGCTCCTTCGAGGAGGGCCGGCTCTTCGGCGCCGACTGGCTCCGCGCGCTGGGCGCGATCCCCAACGAGTATCTGCACTACTACTACTTCAACCGGGAGACGGTCCGCGCCTACCGGGAGGCCGAGCGGACCCGGGGGGCTTTTCTGCGGGAGCAGCAGGACCGCTTCTACGCGGAGATGGAGCGCCCCGGCACCCCGGCGCTGGCCGCCTGGGACCGGACCCGTGCCGAGCGCGAGGCGACCTATATGGCGCACAACCGGGAGGCGGCGGGGGCGGGCGAACGGGAGGCCGCCGATCTGGAGTCGGGCGGCTACGAGCAGGTCGCGCTGGCGCTGATGCGGGCCATCGCGCACGACCGGCGCACCACCCTCGTCCTCAATGTGCGCAACGGGGGCACCCTGTCGGTGCTGGACGCGGACGCGGTGGTGGAGGTCCCGTGTCTGGTGGACGCCAACGGCGCGCACCCCGTCTCCGTGAGCCCTCTGGCGGACCACGCGGCGGGGCTGGTGTGCGCGGTGAAGGCGGTGGAGCGCGAGGTGCTGGCGGCGGCGGAGAGCGGGTCGCGGGACCGGGCGGTGGCGGCGTTCGCGCTGCATCCGCTGGTGGACTCGGTGACCGTCGCCCGCCGGCTGGTGGAGGCGTACACGGCCGCCCACCCCGGGCTCGCGTATCTCCGCCGGTAGCCCCGGAGGGCGGGCCGGCGGAGCGCGGACGGCGGGGGGCGGCCGGGCGGCGGGAGGACTCCGGGGCGCACAACCGGCCGGGCGGTAGGAGGCCGGCCGGCGGGGTAGACAGCAGGGTATGCACGATGAACGACGCCGGATCGAGGACCGTGTCGAGCGTCTCCTCGTCCAGCGCATCCAGCCCGCCGTCCACTCCCTCTCCCTGCCCTGCGAGGTGTCCTCCTGGCAGGCGCCGGGCGAGCCGGTGCCCTTCGCCGAGGCCGCGGCCCAGCGGTACGAGCCGTTCCCGATGGGCACCGCCTGGGGTCCGCCCTGGGGCACCACCTGGTTCCGGGTGCGGGGCGAGGTGCCGGCCGGGTGGGCGGGCCGCCGGGTGGAGGCCGTCTTCGATCTCGGCTTCACCGGTGCGGGCCCCGGCTTCCAGGCCGAGGCGCTCGTGCACACCGCCGACGGCACCCCGCTCAAGGCGGTCAATCCGCGGAACCGCTATGTTCCGGTGGCCCGGCGGGCCGCCGGCGGCGAGCGGATCGACTTCCTGATGGAGGCCGCGTCCAACCCGGACATCCTCGGCCGGGGCTTTGTGCCGACCCCGCTCGGCGACCCGGCCACGGCCGGTGACACCCCGCTGTACACCTTCACCGCCGCCGGGCTGTGCGTCCTGGACGAGGAGGTCTGGCAGCTCTCGCTCGACCTCGGGGTGCTGCGGGAGCTGGCGCTGGAGCTGGGCGACGGCGAGCCGCGCCGCCATGAGCTGCTGCACACGCTGGACCGGGCGATGGACGCGCTGGACCTGGACGACATCCCCGGTTCGGCGGCGGAGGTGCGGGAGGTGCTGCGGCCCGCCCTGAGCCGCCCGGCGCACGCCAGCGCGCACCGGGTGTCGGCGGTCGGCCACGCCCATATCGACAGCGCCTGGCTGTGGCCGGTCCGCGAGACCCGGCGGAAGGCGGCGCGCACCTTCGCCAACGCGACGGCGCTGGCCGAGGAGTACGGCGAGTTCGTCTTCGCCTGCTCCCAGGCCCAGCAGTACGCCTGGGTCCGCGACCACCACCCCGGGGTGTGGGCGCGGGTGGAGCGGGCCGTGGCCGCCGGGCAGTTCGTGCCGGTGGGCGGGATGTGGGTGGAGTCGGACGGCAATCTGCCCGGCGGGGAGGCGGTCGCCCGGCAGTTCGTGCACGGCAAGCGGTTCTTCCTGGAGCACTTCGGCATCGAGACCAAGGGGGTGTGGCTGCCCGACTCCTTCGGCTACAACGCCGCCTATCCGCAGCTGGCGAAGCTGGCGGGGAACGAGTGGTTCCTCACCCAGAAGATGTCGTGGAACCAGACCAATCAGCTGCCGCACCACACCTTCTGGTGGGAGGGGATCGACGGCACCCGGATCTTCACCCACTTCCCTCCCGTGGACACCTACAACGCCGAACTGACCGGCCGGGAGATGGCGCACGCCGTGCGCAACTTCCGCGACAAGGGCGCGGGCACCCGCTCCCTGGTCCCCTTCGGCCATGGCGACGGCGGGGGCGGTCCGACCCGGGAGATGGTGGAGCGGGCCCGGCGGCTGGCCGACCTCGAAGGTTCGGCACGGGCCTCGATCGAGCACCCGGACGCCTTCTTCGCCGCCGCGCGGGCGGAGTACCCGGACGCCCCGGTCTGGTCGGGCGAGCTGTACATGGAGGGCCACCGCGCGACGTACACCTCCCAGGCGCGCACCAAACAGGGCAACCGGCGCAGCGAGCATCTGCTGCGGGAGGCGGAGCTGTGGGCGACGGCCGCCGCGCTCGCGGCGCCCGGCTACTCCTATCCGTACGAGGAACTCGACCGGCTCTGGAAGACGGTGCTGCTCCAGCAGTTCCACGACATCCTGCCGGGCTCCTCGATCGCCTGGGTGCACCGGGAGGCCGAGGCGGAGTACGCCCGGGTGGCGCGCGAGCTGGAGACGCTGATCGCCGGGGCGCTGTCGGCGGCGGGGCCCGCGCCGGGCGCGCCCCGGGTGTTCAACGCCGGGCCCCGGGACCGGGCCGAGGTCGTGGTGACGGCCGGCGGGCCGGTGTTCACGCGGGTGCCGGCGGGCGGCAGCGCGCCGCTGGGCGCGGGGGCGGCCCCCGGGCCCGGGGAGGCTCCCGCGTCCGGGACGGCCCCCGCGCCGGTGACGGTGACGGGCCGGGTGGTGGAGAACGGGCTGGTGCGGGTCGTGTTCGCCGAGGACGGCACCCTCGCCTCCGTGCGCGATCTCGGCGCCGGGCGCGAGGTGCTGGCCGGGCCCGGGAATCTGCTGCGGCTCCACACCGATCTCCCCAACCACTGGGACGCCTGGGACATCGACAAGCACTACCGGGGCCGCTGGAGCGATCTGACGGGCGCGGAGTCCGTCACGGTCACGGCGCCGGGGCCGCTGCTCGCGGCGGTCCGGGTGGAACGGGCCTTCGGCAGCGGGTCGCTGATCGTCCAGACCGTGACCGTGCGGGCGGGCAGCCGCCGGATCGACATCGAGACGGAGATCGACTGGCACGAGACGGAGAAGATCCTCAAGGCCGGTTTCCCGCTGGACATCCATGCCGAACGGGCGACATCGGAGATCCAGTTCGGGCATGTGCACCGGCCCACCCACACCAACACCAGCTGGGACGCGGCCCGCTTCGAGGCGTACCACCACCGGTGGGTGCACATCGGCGAGCCGGGGTACGGGGTCGCGGTCATCAACGACGCGACCTACGGCCACGATGTCTCGCGCACCACCCGCGAGGACGGCGGTACGACGACCACGCTCCGGCTCAGTCTGGTCCGGGCGCCCCGGGTCCCGGACCCGGAGGCCGACCAGGGCCCGCACCGGTTCACCTACGCGCTGCTGCCCGGGGCGACGGTGGAGGACGCGGTCGCGGAGGGGTACGCGCTCAATCTGCCGCTGCGGACGGCGGACGCGCGGGGAGCGGAGCCGGTGGTGCGCGCCGACAGCCCGGGGGTGACGGTGGAGGCGGTGAAGCTCGCCGACGACCGCTCCGGGGATGTGATCGTACGGCTGTACGAGAGCACGGGCGGCAGGTCGGAGGCCACTCTGCGCACCGGGTTCCCGGTGGCCGGGGCACGGGTCACCGATCTGCTGGAGCGGCCGGTGGAGGCAGCACCCGTGGCGCTGTCGGCGGCGGGGGACTCGGTGGCGGTCTCCCTGCGGCCGTTCCAGATCCTGACCCTGCGGCTCAGCCGGGCGTGAACCGGGCCGGGGCGGAGCGTCGGGGCCGCCCAGGCGAACATCAGGATAAATCGCTAGAATTCGAGCATGGCAGAGCGGCCTGTCGCTCCGACCGCGCCCGAACTCGTCCTCATGACGGACGACGGCTCCACCGTGATGAGCCCGGGCCACGAGTACCGCGTCGGGCGCGACCCCGAGAGCGATATCGTCCTGGACGACGTCCGGGTGTCCTGGCACCACGCGATCGTGCGGTCCCGGGAGGGCCACTGGACGATCCAGGACGAGGACAGCACCAACGGGACCTTCGCCGACGGCCGACGCGTCCACGAGTGGGGCATCGCCCCCGGCAGTGTCATCCGGTTCGGCAGCGCGGCGGACGGACCACGCGCGGTGATCGCCGCCCCGGCCCCCGCCCCGGTCCCGGTCCCCGCCGCCACCTCCGTCGCCGACTCCCGTCCCGTCCCCGGCTCCCCCGCCGATCCGGACGCGGACTCCGATTCCGTGTCGTGCGCGCCGGTGACACCGGCCGCCGCCACCGGCGCCTTCCGCCGGCCGACCTCCGTGCGCCCGCTGCCCGCCCGCACCGTCCGCATCGGACGCAGCGGCGACAACGACCTCGTCATCGACGATCTGACCGTCTCGCGCCACCACGCCGAACTGCTCGCCCACCCGGACGGCACCCACGAGATCCTCGACGCCGGCTCCCACAACGGCACCTTCCTCAACGGCGGCCCGGTCCTCCGCGCCCCGGTGACCCCCGGCGATGTCATCGGCATCGGTCACTCCCTCTTCTGTCTGATCGACGACGAGCTGGTGGAGTACGTGGACACCGGCGAGGTCTCGCTCGATGTCCAGGACCTGACCGTGACCGTGGACCGGGGCCGCAAGACGCTGCTCGACCATGTGTCGTTCCCCGTCGGCCGGAAGTGCCTGCTCGGCGTCGTCGGCCCGAGCGGAGCGGGCAAGTCCACCCTGCTGGGCGCGCTCACCGGGCTGCGCCCCGCCGACAGCGGCACCGTCCTCTACGACGGCCGCGACCTCTACCACGACTACGCCGAACTGCGGCAGCGCATCGGTCTGGTGCCGCAGGACGACATCCTGCACACCCAGCTCACCGTGGGAGCCGCCCTGGGGTACGCGGCCGAACTGCGCTTCCCGCAGGACACGGCGGCCCGGGAGCGCCGCGACCGGGTGGCCGAGGTGATGCGGGAACTGGGCCTGGAGGAGCGGGCGGGCCAGCCGATCCACAAGCTCTCCGGCGGCCAGCGCAAACGGGTGAGTGTCGCCCTGGAGCTGCTGACCAAGCCGTCGCTGCTCTTCCTCGACGAGCCGACCTCCGGGCTCGACCCGGGGATGGACCGCTCGGTGATGCACATGCTGCGCGGGCTCGCCGACGACGGACGGACCGTCATCGTCGTCACCCACAGTGTGCTGAGCCTCGATGTCTGCGACCGGCTGCTGGTGCTGGCGCCCGGCGGGCGGATCGCCTACTACGGGCCGCCCGGGGACGCGCTGCCGTTCTTCGGCTTCACCCAGTGGCCGGAGGCGTTCGAGGCGTTCGAGAACGACCGCGGACGGGACTGGGCGGGCACCTACGCCACCTCCCCGCTGCGCGACCGCTACGACGCGCCGGACCGGCCGGTCCCCGCGCCGGTGGCGGCGCCGGACGACGCGGCGGCCGTCCTCGCCGCGGCGCCGAAGCCCCAGAGCTGGGGCGCCCAGCTCTGGACCCTGGTCCGCCGCTACACCGCCGCCCTCGCCGCCGACCGCACCTTCCTCGCCATCATGATCGCGCTGCCGTTCGTGATGGGCGCGATGGCCCGGGCGCTGGCCGGTGGCCGGCTCACCGCCGAGACGGCCATGAACGCGCTGCTCATCCTCTGCATCGGCGGGGTGCTGACCGGCGCGGCCAACGCGGTGCGGGAGCTGGTCAAGGAACGGGTGATCTACCAGCGGGAGCGCGCCGTCGGGCTGTCCAGATCCGCGTATCTGATGTCCAAGGTGGTGGTGCTCGGCACCATCACCGTGCTCCAGGCCGTCGTCCTGACCCTGGTGGCCCTCGCGGGGGTGCGGCTCGGCGCGCCGGGCGGCGGGGTGCTGATGCCCCCGCTGCTGGAGATCACCCTCGCGGTGGCGCTGCTGTCGTTCACCGCGATGATGCTCGGGCTGCTGATCTCCGCGCTGGTGCGCAAGGAGGAGGTCACCATGCCGCTGCTGGTGCTCCTCGCCATCGTCCAGGTGGTGTTCTGCGGGGCGCTGCTGAAGGTGAGCGGGCTGCCGGTGGCCGAGCAGCTGGCCTGGCTGGTGCCCTCCCGGTGGGCGCTGGGCGCGATGGCGGGCACCATCTCACTCGCCGCGATCGTGCCCGGTGAGCAGGCCCGCGACCCGTTGTTCGAGCACTCCGCCGCGGCCTGGCTGACGAACATGGGCATGCTGGTGGCGCTGTCGGTGGTCTTCGGACTGCTCGTCCTGTGGCTGCTGCGGCGCCATGAGCCCGCCGTGATGCGGAAGTAGCGCGGGCGCGCCATGACGACCGAGGACTTCCAGCCGACGCATGTCGTCCCGGGCGACGGGCTCCCCGCCTGGGAGGCCCCCGATGTCTCCCGGCCGACCGAGCCGCTCGACCCGCTGCTGCCGGTGCGGCTGATCGACCGGCGCGGCGACTGGTCGCACATCCTGTGTGCCAACGGCTGGCGGGCGTGGGTGGACGGCCGGCTGCTGCTCGCCGTGCCCCGCGACCCCCCGGCCGCCGGTCTCCCCCCGGCCCGCACCGCCGACCCCCGCCCCCTGCTGACCAGGACCGGGGATTCCCTGGCCCGGTACCGGCAGGCGGCCGAGGAACTGGCGGCGGGCCGGATCGACGGGGAGACGTTCCGGCGGCGGACGCGAGGGCTGCGGGTGGGGGTGGTGGTGGAGGGCGAGTCGGTGTGGCTGTACGACGCGGACCACGGACGCTGGGTGTACGGGGACGGGCGGAGCCTGAGCACCTTCGCGGTCTCGGCCGGCCCCGCCGGGGCCGTTCCGGGGGCTCCGGAGGCGGCGGACGGCCCGGAGGGCAGCCCGGACACCGCGAACGCCCGGGACACCCCGGAACCGGCGGCGCACGGGCGCCCCGGCCCGTCCCCGGACGCCGGATCCGGTGCCGCCGCCCGGCCGCCCGTGCGGGAGCGCACCGCGCCGACCCGGGGCCCGGGGCCGGACGGGGCGCGCCGCGAGCCGACCCGGGTGGTCGACCCCGCGCGTCCGGAGGGGCGGCCGGAGCGCCGCGCCGGTGAGCGGCCCGGTGCCGGGGACGGCGGGGAGCCGGACCGGCCCGGGACCGGGCGGGGCGGCCTCTGATGGCGGGGCCGGCGCGGGAGACCGGCCTGCCCGCCGGGCGGGCGTCCGATCTGATCGGCGGCCGGATCGCGGGGTACCTCGTGGAGGCGGAGATCGGGCGCGGCGGGATGGCCGTGGTCTACCGGGCCCGGGATCTGCGGCTGGACCGCACGGTCGCCCTCAAACTGCTCGCCCCCGAGCTGGCCCGCAACGACACCTTCCGCAAACGGTTCACCCATGAGTCGAGGGTGGCGGCGGCCATCGACCACCCGCACATCGTGCCGGTCTTCGAGGCGGGCGAGACGGAGGGCCTGCTCTACATCGCCATGCGCTACGTGGCGGGCCAGGACCTGCGGGCACTGCTCAACCGCGAGGGGCGGCTGCCCGTGGCCACCGCCGGCCGGATCGCCGCGCAGGTCGCGTCCGCGCTGGACGCGGCGCACAGCCACCATCTGGTGCACCGGGATGTCAAACCGGGCAACATCCTGGTCGCCGAGGGCACCGACAGCGACCATCCCGAGCATGTCTACCTCACCGACTTCGGGCTGACGAAGAAGTCGCTCTCGCTGACCGGGTTCACCACGGTCGGCCAGTTCGTCGGCACCCTCGACTATGTGGCGCCGGAGCAGATCTCCGGGCGCCCGGTCGACGCCCGCTGCGATGTCTACGGCTTCGCCTGTGTGGTCCACGAGACCCTGGCCGGGTCACCGCCCTTCGAGCGCGAGGACGACATGGCGCTGCTGTGGGCGCACCAGTTCGACGCGCCCCCGCCGCTGACGGAGCTGCGCCCGGATCTCCCGGCGGCGGTCGACGCCGTCCTGGCGAAGGCGCTCGCCAAGCAGCCGGACGACCGGTACGACTCCTGCGGGGAGTTCGTCACGGCCCTGCGGGCGGCGACGGCGGCCCGGCTGCCGCGCTCGGACCACCGGGCGCCCCGGGGGGACACCGAGGCCCTCACGGGGGCGCCGGCGCACACCACCGGCCCGCCGCCGGCGCCGCCGGAGTGGGCCCGCCCGGTCACCGGCGGTCCGCTCTAGGGTCCGTCCTCCGGCCCCTGCCGGGCTCCCGCGCCCCGGCTCGGGTCCCCCTCCCGACCGGCCCCGGTGTCGCCGCGGCGGTGGAACGGGCGGGCGACGAGGGCACCGAGGCAGCCGGTGGCCAGGCCCCAGAGCGCGGCGAGGCCCAGCGCGGACCAGAGCCTCGGAGTGAGGGAGAGTTCCGCCGAGAGCCCGCCGCCGAGGTCGCCGAGGCCGAGCAGCGACAGCCCGGAGTGAGCCCGGACCCGTACGGTCAGACAGATCAGGAGGACGGTGAGGACCAGCGCCACCGCCATCCGCAGGGCGTGCCGCCACAGCCGGGTCCGCGCGGGTGAGCGCGCGGCCGCGCCGACGGCGGCCCCCAGCAGCAGGAGCGCCGCTCCCGCGAGCAGCCACCAGACACGGCCGTCGTGGGCGGAGAGGGTGCGCAGATCGAGGGTGCCCCCCTCGGGGATGCGCAGCACCTGCTCCAGGAGCCGGGGCACGGGCAGCCCGAAGGGGCCTTCGGCGCGGCCGTCCCAGGACGCGCCGAGGCCGAGGGTGAGGGCGAGCCAGACCAGGTTGGGCAGTCCGAGCAGGACGACGGCGAGAGTCTCGGTGGGGTGGCCCCGGGTGACAGCGACGACGAGCGCGGCGACCACCCCGAGGGCGACACAGACCAGCAGCAGCACGACCATCGCGTGCGCGGCGGGCCGCACCGGCTCCTGGAAGCGCACCAGCCGGGCCGGCAGCGGCGCGCCCCGGGAGACGGCCAGGGTCAGCAGGAGAAGGCCCGCGAGCCAGAGCAGTCCGAGCACGACGGTGAGCGGCACATCGGCGCGGAAGCCGACGCGCGGTGTGGTGCCGAGCAGTTCGCCGAGGTCGGAGAGGGTGCCGCCGGGCCGGACGGCGAAGCTCCGGCGGGCGTGGGCCGCCAGCGCGATCAGGCCGACGGCCCAGAGCACGGCGATCCTGCCCGCCCAGCCGGCCAGTTCCCCGGTGCCGGTGACGGCCCGGTGGCGCAGGGGCCGCAGAAAGCCGCCCGCGAGGGCGAGGGCTCCGGCGAGCGTCACCGACAGCGGTACGGCGGTGAGCCGCGCCTCGGCGCCGGCGGCGGCCCCGGCCGACCCGGTCAGCTCGACGGTCCCGCCGGCGGCCAGGACGGCCACGGCGGAGACCACATGAGGGTAGGCACCCGCGGGCAGGCCCGGGGCGCCGGCCGCCCACACCCCGAGCGCGGCGGTGCCGATCAGCGCCGTCAGTCCGGCGGCGACCGCCGCGAGGGCCTGGGCCCAGCCGTGCGGGGCGGGCGCGGCCCGGGCGCCGTCCGGCGTTCCCCGCCGGCTTCCCTGCTGGCTCACGCTGCCACGCTAAGCAGCCCGGCGCCGCACCGCCCGCCGGGGAGGGCCGGATGCGGCGCCCGCTTGCGGACTCCCGGATTCCGGGGCACACAATGACCGGAGAGTGTGCCCGTTCCGCGCGCCGCCGGAGCCCCGTCGCTTCTGTTCTCACCGTGGGAAGAAGACCCCATGAGCACCGAACCCCCGCCGTCCGACCGCCCCACCGGTCCCCCGTCCGGCCCTCTGTCGGGGCGGCCGGACCGGGAGTCCGTCCCGCCGCCCCCGGAGCGGCCGAGCGGGGGCGGCCGGCCGAGCGGGCCGGAGGGGACCGGTGGCCCCGGCGGGCCGGGCGGGCCCCGGGGGCCGGGCGAACCGCCGGGGCCCGGCCGGGCGGAGGGGCCGCGCGGGGGCGGCGCGCCGTGGTGGCGCTCGGTGCCCAAGGTGGCGGCGCTCGCCGCCGCCGTGGTCGTGGCGGTCGTGCTCGCGGTCGTGCTGAGCGGCCGGGGCGGAGGCGGGTCGAGCGCGCGGAGCGAGGTGTTCCTCCAGGCGGCGGGGTCGGCGGGACCGGACCCGTACACCCCGTCGACCGTGGCCCAGACCGCCCCCGCGACGCCGTCCCCCCAGCCGGCGGGCACCGCGTCGGCGCAGCCCCCGACCACCCGCGAGGTGTCGGGTTCCACGCCGGGGCTCTACGGCGGCAGCCGGAATGTCGCGAGCTGCGATGTGGAGAAGCAGATCAGCTTTCTGACGGCCGATCCGGACAAGAACCGGGCGTTCGCGTCCGTTCTGGGCATCGGCCCGGACGCGGTGCCGGACCATCTGCGCTCGCTGACCCCGGTTCTGCTGCGGCTGGACACCCGGGTGACCAACCACGGCTACCGCGACGGCGGGGCCACCGGCTACCAGGCCGTGCTCCAGGCCGGTACGGCGGTGCTGATCGACGACCGGGGTGTGCCCGAGGTCCGCTGTGCCTGCGGCAATCCGCTGCTGCCGCCGACGGCGCTCAAGGGCGACGCGAAGCGGGTGGGTGAGCCGTGGCCCGGCTACAGCCCCGCCCGGCTGGTGACCGTGGAGCCCGCGAGGGAACCGGTGAAGGAGTTCGTGCTCTTCGACGAGAGGAGCGACGGCTGGATCGCGCGGCCCGCCGGGCACACCGGGAAGACGGACAAGGAGACGGCCCCGCCCGCGCGGGACCCGCTGGCTCCCTGCACCTCGCCGTCCGGCGGCGGGGTCACCTGCCCGCCGGACTCCCCCTCGGCGCCCGGGGACTCGCCGCCGCCGGGTGATTCGCCGGAGCCGGACCGGTCCCCGGCGCCGGGCTCGCCGGAGCCCGCGTCGCCGCCGGCCGAGGAGCCCCCGTCCCCCGGCGCGTCCGCACCGGAGTCGCCCGCCGCGCCGGACTCGCCGGAGCCCCCGCCGGCGGAGGAGACACCGCCGCCGCCGGCGGAACCGGCTTCCCCGGGGTACGGCACCGGGGGCACCCCGGCACCGCCGCCCGGGATGCCGCCCGCGAACCCGTCCTGACCGCCCTCGGGTTCAGCCGAGTTCGAGCGAGGTGACTCCGAAGATCCGCTCGGTGCGCAGCTCCGGAGCGGGTCCGGTGTACATGCGCACGGTGGGGAACTGCGGTGCCAGACCGCGCGCGGCGGCGATCTCCTCGGCCTCCGGCTGGGTCTCGGGCATGTCGACGGCGATCTCGTCGTCCGGGCCCAGATGGGCGGTGAGGCCGTCGAGCAGGGCCTCGGCGTCCTGCCTGGTGTCGGCGAAGAGCGGGCCGACCCGGTGCGCGTCGTGGCCGGGGCGGATCGCGCCGTAGCCGGTGACCCGCCCGTCGCGCAGCCGTACCAGGGCGAGATGGCCGGGGGCGGTGAGCCAGCGGGAGAGAAAGGCGCGCCGCCCGGCCGGGAAGCAGTCGCGGTCGTACGCGGCGATGGCGTCCAGATGCTCCGGGGCGACGGGGACCGTGCCCGCGCCTCCGGTGCCCGAGGCCACGGGACGGCCCGCGTGGCGGACGGTCCCGTACGCGGGGATGAAGCCGGAGCGCCGGTAGTTGGCCTGCTGGGCGGGGACCGCGTCCAGTCCCACCAGCCGGTCTCCCGCGTGCCCGAAGCCCGCCTTCCAGGTGGCGATGCCGAGGCCCCGGCCGCGCAGGTCGGAGCGGACCACGTAGTAGCCGAGGAAGGCGTACCGGTCCGAGTAGGCGACGACGGAGACGGACGAGACGATCTCGGCTCCGATACGGCCGACGAAGAAGCCGGCCGGGTCGGTGGGGTGGAAGCAGGCGACATCGCCGCGGCCGGGGTTCCAGCCTTCGGCGACCGCCCACGCGGCCACCTCGTGCCAGTCCTCCGGCGAGGCGGCGGTGACGGTGAGTCCGGCCGCCTCCTGGGCGAGAGGGTTGTTCATGGGAAGGAATCCGTTCTGTCGGTTGCGTCGTTCCGCGTCGGTCCCGTGCGGGTGCGCCCGAGTGCCGGGCGGTCAGATCAGGTCCATGGCGGCGACCTCGTCGGGGCTGCCGTAGCTGACGGGCCCCTGGAAGCGCCGGCGCGCGGTGGTGAACCACCAGGCGGTGGCGATGAGCAGGACCGCGCCGAGGGCGATCGGGGCGTAGTTGAAGGTGGTGGGGGTGATCGGGGAGGCGTGCGGCAGCATGAAGAGCACACTGCTGAAGACGATCCAGACGACGGCCGTGAGCGCGATGGGCTTGCCCCAGCGGCCGAGGTGCCAGGGGCCGGGCTCGAACGCGTCGCCGAGGCGCAGCCGCAGGTAGATGGGGACGCCGTAGGCGAGATAGAGGCCCACCACATTGACGCTCACAATGGCGGTGAACGCGGTGTGCGACCACCAGGCGGGGGCGATCAGCACCAGGGAACACGCGGCGGCCAGCCATACCGCCTTGACGGGGGTGCGGGTGCGCAGTGACACCGAATGCCACAGCCGGGAACCGGGCATCGCGCCGTCCCGCGCGAAGGCGAAGATCTGCCGGGTATTGCTGGTCATGTTGGCGAGTCCGCAGAACAGCATCGCGCCGATCACGATCAGCAGGAGGAGCTTGGCCGTGCTCGCGCCGAGGGCGTCAATGAGAATCTGCACGGGCGGCGCCGAAGCACTCGCTGTAGCCGAGTAATCGCGGATCGCATACACCAGGGCGAGCATAAGGATCAGTCCGGCGACCGCCGAGCCGCCGATGGCCCGCATGATGCCCTTGGGAGTGTTGACGGTTGCCTTCACCGTCTCTTCCGACATGTGAAAGCTTCCGTCGAAGCCGGTGAACGTCCAGCTCGTCACGAGCAGTCCGAGCATCGCCGCGTACACGCCGTGGCTGAACCCGGTGGTGTTCACGAAATGCGTGGCGAAGGAGGCCGGTTGATGGTGCGTGGGGACCAGTACGAGACTGAGGACGATCACCGTCATTCCGATCAGCAGCCACCACACGGAGATCCGGTTGAGGGTCGCGACGAGCTGGACGGTGTAGGTGTTGGCGAGTGCCTGTAAGAGCACGATCAGCGCGGTGATGAGCACGGTGCTCTGCCCGGTCACGGTGTAGCCGGGCCACTGCATGACGATGAACGCCTGGATGAAGGTGGCGGCGGCGTAGCCGGTGGCGGCGGTGCCGCCGATCTGGCCGACGAAGTTGAGCCAGCCCGTGTACCAGGACCAGGCGCCCCGGTGGCGCTTGGCGAGTTTCCCGGCGGAGAAGTAGAGGGCACCGCTCGTCGGATAGGCGGAGGCTATTTCCCCCATCGCCGCGCCGACGAACAGCACCATGATGGAGACGCTGATCCAGCCGAAGACGAGAATCAGCGGGCCGCCGGCCCCCATCCCGAAGCCGAAGGCGGAGAAGATACCGGAGATGATATTGATGATGGTGAAGGAGATGGCAAAGTTGTCGAATCCCCTGAATCTCCGCGTGAGTTTTCTGGGATAACCCATCGCATGGAGTGTCGCATCGTCGTCGATAGGCACCGAATCACCCTCGTGGCGACGTTTCCGCTGGGCGGGGAGAGTGGTTCTCTCGGACACGGCAGCGTCCTTTCCATTCCTTGTCGGCCGGACCTCCGGCGGGGCTCAGTGGGAACTGGGTACGGGGAGCCCGCAAGCGCGTCTCGCCTTGGTCAGTTGTTCGTCGGGGGCTCCGAAAACGCTCCAGGGCATTCGTGCGGCATAGGGACCCATGGCCATCAGGACTTCCCGCGCCTCCAATTCGCGCCGGCCCATGTAGAGCGCGTGTGCCAGATAGGAGAGGTCGAGGACCGGGGTGAACCGGTAGCTCGCGAGCAGGGGGAACCAGTGGGTGTAGCTGCCGGTGGCGGTCGCCACCCACTGGGGGCGGCGCCAGGCGCGGTAGCCGAGCAGGGAGGCGGGGTCGTACTCCTCGGCGAGGGCGACCAGCGGCAGCAGCCGCAGCGCCGAGGTGACCGGCGCCCGGTGGCTGAGAAAGGTGGCGACGTCCCAGCGCGCGCTGGCGGTGCCGCCGTACCGGGTGAAGAAGAAGGCGAGGAAGCGGTGGTGGGCCTCCCGGTTCCAGGGATCGAGGCCGATGATGCGGGAGAAGACCCGCCAGGGCCCCGGGGGCGCGGTCAGCATGCCGCGCGGGGCGGGGTCGAGGGGGCGGCGGATGCGGGCGAGGGCGAGGTGGGCCACCCAGGGCGTCGGGTCCTCGGGGAACATCCGGGCCGCCCGCTCGCAGGCGGCCCTGGCGATGTCCACCAGGGCGTCGGTGTGCGGGTCGCGGGCGTCGGCGGAGCGCAGCGCGCGCAGCATCGCCACCCGCGCCCACAGCAGCGCCGACTCGGGCCCCGGCTCCTCGCCGAGCCAGCGCTCGGCGAGATCGGAGTCCGCGGCCTCGGAGGCCAGCACCAGGGACCGGTGGGCGCGGACGTCGAAATCGCCACGGGCGTCACGCAGCACTTCCTGCGCACTGAAGTACCGGCCGGCTTTGACGTCGATACACGCACGCGCCAGTCGGTGGTCGTCAGCCGCCGGATGCCAGACGTACTGCCCGTCGAACGAACCAGCAGGCACGATCCCCTCCCCCGTTCCCCCGGATGACACGACACCATCCGCGGGCATTCACGCCAGGCCGAATCAGGCCGGATCTCCCCGTCGGTCACCGGCAGCGGGACCACACCCTACTCACGATCAAGTGAGAGCGAAAACACTCGTCCGAGTAACCTCCGCGGGGTTTTTCGGGCATCCTGCGGGGAAGTCACCGGGAGCTGGCATATGCCACCATCGTGTGCGCCTCGGGGATTCCGGGGCTTCTTCAGTAACGAATGAATTACCTGGTTGAAACCTGCACTATCCTATCGGCCAGTTGACCGACAATCAGAATAGAAGCCGTGTCACCCGTTCGCATGGACATGCGAAACCTCTGCCCCATGCGCTCGTTGGGGGAGCATGATCAACGCACGACGCACCACGCTCCTTTCCACCGTCTGCATCGCGGCCGCCCTCATCACCGGCCTCACCCCCGGGTCCGCCGGCGCGCAATTCGCCCCGGACACCATCACGATCACCCCCCAGGGGCGGATCGCCCAGGACGGCACCCTCACCCTCAGCGGCACCTACCGGTGCTCATCGCTGCGCTCGGGCCCGGTCCTCATCGGCTCCAACGCCGTCCAGGGCAGCGCCCGCGCGGAGATCGACGGCGCGCTGGCGACCTGCGACGACCGGACCCACACCTGGCGGGAGACCACCGACCCGAGCGGTGCCTTCACCCCCGGCAGCGCGCGGGGCGAGGCCGTCCTCATCGAACTGGACTCCTCCAACGGGTTCGTCCCGCTTCCCGTGATCCTCAACACCGCCCGCTCGGAGATCACCCTGAGCAGGGGCTGAGCGGGCTCGCACCGCTGCCGGCCGCCCGGCTCACTCCCAGCGGGCGGCAAGCAGCAGCGCGATGTCGTCCGGCCGGTCCGTCGCCTGGACGGCCTCGCGGATCAGCCGGTCGGCCGTCTCCGCGAGCGGCGAGGCGCCGCACCGCGCGAGGGTGGACCGCAGCCGCTCGACCCCGATGTCGATATCGGTGCCCGGCTCCTCCACCAGCCCGTCGGTGTAGAGGGCGAGCACCGCTCCGGGGTCCAGGGTCAGTTCGGTGACGGGGTACGAGGCCGAGGCGTCCACCCCCAGCACCACACCGCCCGCCAGCTCCAGCACCTCGGTACGGCCCTCCGGACGGTGCAGCAGGGGCTGGGGATGCCCGGCCCGCACCGCCTGGGTGCGGCCCGTGGCCGGGTCGACGACCACATAGCAGCAGCTGGCGAACTGGCCGGGGTCCAGGTCGATCAGCAGCCGGTTGGTGCCGCTCATCACCTCCTGCGGATCGTGGCCGCTGAGCGCGAAGGCGCGCACCGCGCTGCGCAACTGGCCCATGGTGGCGGCGGCCGGCACACCGTGGCCCTGGACGTCGCCGATGACCAGGGCCAGGCTGCCGCCGGTCTCGACGACGTCGTACCAGTCGCCGCCGACGTCCATGCCCTGGGTGCCGGGGAGATAGCGGCCGACGGTGGTGGCGTTGCGCAGCACCGGCAGCCGGTGCGGCAGCAGGGCGTCCTGGAGACCTCGGGCGAGCGCCGCCTCGCTGTCGTAGCGCCGGGCCCGCTCCAGGGCCTGGGCGATCAGTCCGGCGAGCGCGGTGAGGACCGTGCGCTCCTCGTGGCTGAAGCCGCGCGGCTGGTCGAAGCCGAGGATGCAGGAGCCGACCGGCCGGCCGGAGGCGATCAGCGGCAGAAAGGCGCGGGCCCCCACATGGGCGTCCAGCGGGATGCCCGGGTAGGCGGCGGCCAGATGCTCCATGGACTCGAAGAACAGCGGACGGCCGGAGGTCAGGGTCTCGACCCCGGGCAGCCGGGCCTCCAGCCCCACGCCCTCGAAGCGGCGCAGGAAGCCCTGCGGGAATCCGGTCTCCCAGGCGAGGAAGAGATGCCTCTCGTGCAGCAGGTAGATCGCCAGCTGTCCGCCGCCGAAGGCGGGCAGCAGCTCATCGGTGACCACGGCGGACACCTGACGGGCGGTCACGGCCTCGGTGAGCGCGATGGCGAGGGCGACCGGGCGGTAGAGCACCGAGGTGCGGTCCGCCGGGGTGCCGAGACCGGCGGCGAGCCCGGGGCCCTCGGCGCTCCCGGTCCCCGTCCCCGTCCCCGGCAGCCGTGTCCCGGCACCGCTCCCGGAGCCGGCTCCGGCGCCGCCCGGGGGCTCGTCCGAGGGGACGAGGAGGACGGTCACCCCGTCGTGGCCGGGGTACAGCTCGAAGGAGAGCCAGTCGTCCGGCCGGCGGCGGGCGGCGAAGCGGACCGGGGCGTGCGAGATCAGGGCGGCCCGGAAGTGCTCCTCGTAGAAGGGCCGGCCGAGCCAGGGCAGCGCCTCCCAGAGCACCCGGCCCGCCAGCTCCGGCCGGCCCAGGCCGAGCACCGTCTCGGCGCCCCGGTTGAGATGGACGATCCGGCCGAGCCGGTCGAGGGAGAGAAAGCCGCGCGGGACGCGGTCGGTGGCGTCGGAGACCACCGGTCCCGCCCCGAGGTCCAGCACGAACCCGGCGAGCCGGCCGCGCGCCGCCGCGCCCGGCGGGCCGGGGTCCCCGCCGCTCCCGGGGCCCGCGCCGAGGCCCCTGGTGCCACCGGCGGCCCCCGTCGCGCCTCCGTCGCTGTCGCCGTCGCACGTCAGCTCGACCAGGTAGGGGCGGCCGTCGGGGCCGCGCAGCTGAATCCGGCGGGAGGCCGGGGGCCCCGCGGCGGCGGTCTGCTGGGCCAGTGACCACAGTCCGAGGACGTCCTCCCGGGCCAGCCCCTCGGTCAGCGCCCCGACCGTCCCGGGAAACTCCGCCGGGGCGGTGCCGAGGATGGCGCACATCCCGTCGTCGGCGCTGACCTCGCCGCTGCCGAGGTCCCAGGTGAACCGGCCCCTGGCCACCGGGGGCGTGATGACGGCCGGGAGTTGCACGGAGAGCGGCTCGCCGTCCCACTCCACGGGTGTCCCCGACGCGCCGAGCGCGCCGAGCGCGGCCCCGAGCCGGTGGGCCGCGCTGTCCAGCCGCCGGCGGTCGGCGCTCTCGACCGGCCGCCCCGGGGTGGCCCGGCGCAGCACCACGAGCACCCCCAGCCTCTCCCGCCCGCCGCTGACCGGCGCGTACAGCGAACCGAACGGGAAGGGCAGCCCGGCCATGAGCTGCGGGAAGCGGCGCATGGCCTCCTCGGCGTCCGCGAGATGGATGGCGCGGCCCAGCCGGAAGGCCTCGGCGATCGGGAAGGGGCGGTTCGCGTGCATCCGCCACCAGGGCCGGAACAGGGTGGGCGGCAGCCCGGCGAGCACGGCCAGCCGGAGCAGGCCCCCGGTCCGCGAACGCAGATAGACCCCGCCCGCGTAACCGCCGACCGCCTCGATCGCGCTCACGGTCGCGTGCGCCAGTACGCGTTCCCGCTCGCCCGGTGCCCGGCCGCCGCTCCTCGGTGTCCCGCTGGTCACACAGACAGCATGCTCCCCGGCCGCCGGTGCCCGCATCTCCGTGGCGGCGGCCCGGACGGGACCGTACGGGACCGGGGACCGGGTGGGCCCCGGGCGGGACCGGGCGGTCAGAAACCGAGGCCGGCCAGACCCGGGTGGTCGTCGGGGCGGCGGCCGAGCGGCCAGCGGCAGCGGCGGTCGGGCTCCTCGATGGGGGTGTCGTTGATGCTGGCGTGGCGGGTGCGCATCAGCCCGTCGCCGTCGAACTCCCAGTTCTCGTTGCCGTACGAGCGGTACCAGACGCCCGAGTCGTCGTGCCACTCGTAGGCGAAGCGCACGGCGATGCGGTCGCCGCCGTGCGCCCAGACCTCCTTGATCAGCCGGTACTCCAGCTCGCGCGCCCACTTGCGGGTGAGGAAGGCGACGATCTGGTCCCGTCCGTTGATCCACTCGGCGCGATTGCGCCAGCGCGCGTCCTCCGTGTACGCGAGGGCGACCCGCTCGGGGTCGCGGCTGTTCCAGCCGTCCTCGGCGAGCCGGACCTTCTCGGCGGCCGAGGCGCGGGTGAACGGCGGGACGGGGGGCCTCACGGGCATGGTGTCTCCCTGGAGCAACCAGGACATAACAACTGGTCTCGGTGGCGGCAGCGTAGGGAGGACGGTGATCGTCCCGCAAGTCCGGCCCGCCGGGTCCGGGCGCCGTCCGGCACCGCGAGGCGCTGTCCGGCGCTGTCCGGCATGCGGGACGGCCGGCGGATACGGGTGCGACCGGGCGCTCTCCACGGGGGCCGCTGGGCTATGTTGAGCGGCAGCGGGACGAGAAGGAGTGACACCGGTGCCATCAGATCAGCAGGCACGCGCCCAGGCGTCTGCGATCACGCCGGGCGGACCGTCGCCCGACGCGGAGGCCGCCCCCACCGACAGGGTCCTCGCCCTCTTCGGGGACCACCGGCTCTCGCCGGCGCAGCGGCGGATCGCGCAGTACATCACCGATCACCTCACCGAGGCCGCCTTTCTGTCGATCACCGATCTCGCCGAGCGGGTGGGTGTCAGCCAGCCGTCGGTGACCCGCTTCGCCGCCTCCGTGGGCTTCAGCGGCTATCCGGCGCTCCGCGAGGCGCTCCAGCCGATCGCGCTCTCCGCCCTGGCCCCCTCGCCGGGCGCGGGTGACGCGGCCCGCCGCAATGAACTCCAGGCGGCGATCGACACCGAGATCGAGAATCTGGAGAGCCTGCGCCGGGTGCTCGCCGACACCGGGCGGGTGCTCGACATCGGCGGCGAACTGGCCCGATCGGTACCGCTGACCGTGCTGGGGCTGCGGATCTCCGGCTCGCTCGCGGAGTACTTCGCCTACGCGGCGCGCCGGATTCACCCCGATGTGCGGACGGTGACCCGGGGCGGCAGCGTCGCCTATGACGCGCTGGTCCAGTCGCGGGAGGCCGGCGGGAGCTGGGTGCTGGCCTTCGCGATGCCCCGGCACGCCAAGGAGACCCTGGCGGCGCTGCGGGCCGCCCGCGCCACCGGGCTGAAGGTCGCCCTGATCACCGATCAGATGCTCGGCCCGCTGCTGGGCGAGGCGGACGCGGTGCTGACCGCCGCCACCGGGTCGCGGCTGGTCTTCGACTCCTACGCGGCGCCCGGGGTGCTGTCGGCGGCGCTGCTCCAGGCCATGGCGGACGCCGATCCGCAGCGGACGCAGACGCGGCTGGAAGGGTATGAACACGCCGCCGAGCAGCACGACTTCTTCCTCGACGACTGAGTCCGCCCCACCCCGTCAGGGGCGGGGCGGCGGTGCCCGTGGCCGTGACCGGCCGCCGCGCCACGGTGCATGAAATTTTTCATACCCTTGCTTACTCAACGGTATATATATTTACTGCTCTGGTACCGGCGGGGTTCATCGGACCCGGGCCGGGCCATGCCTCCGAGGAAAGCCGGCAGCGCGCGACCATGCACCTCTTCTTCCGCCCCGCCTTACGCGGCAGCCGCCGCGCCGAGCGGCCGGGGCCCGTACCGCCGCCGAGCGGTACCGGGACCGGCGCGGCCACCGCGCCCGGCACGCCCGCACGGGCCCGATAGACCGGAGCCCGGGGAAGGACGCTTCTCCTCCTCGCGTCCCCCTCCGCGGTGCTCCGCCCCGGGCAGTTCCGACCCCTGACGGGCTGCCCACTCGGCGGCCTCGGCCAACCCCTGGGCCGAGGCCGCCATGATCCTCCTCCCGGGCCGTCAGCCCAGGTCCGCGACCTCGCCCCGCGCATGGGCCGCGGCGATCGCGGCCAGCGCCTCCGCGACGTACGACTCGACGGCCGCCCGGTCCACACCGGCTCCGGAGAGCACCCCCGCACCGCCCTCCTGTTCCAGCAGGGCGAGCAGGATGTGCTCGGTGCCGATGTAGTTGTGCCCGAGCCGCAGGGCATGACGGTAGGTCAGCTCCAGCGCCTTGCGGGCCCCTGCGTCGTACGGGGTCAGATCCGGCACCTCGTCGACGGCGGGCGGGAGCGCGCCGGTCGCGGCCTGCCGGACGGAGTCCAGCGGGATGCCCTGCGCGAGGATCGCCCGGGAGCCCATCGCGGCGGGATCGGCGAGCAGTCCGAGCGTGAGGTGGACGGGGGTGATCCGGTCGTTGCGCGCGGCGTGGGCCTCGTTCTGCGCGGCGGCGATCACGTTCTTGGCGCGGGGGGTGAAGCGGCTGAAGCCCTGGCTGGGGTCGAGATCCTGGGCCTCCGCGCCGTCCTTGGAGACAAAGCGCTTCTGGGCGGCCTGCCGGGTCACTCCCATGCTGGCGCCGATCTCGGTCCAGGAGGCGCCCGAGCGCCGCGCCTGGTCCACGAAGTGGCCGATCAGATGGTCGGCGACCTCGCCGAGGTGGTCGGCGGCGACCACCGCTTCGGAGAGTTGGTCGAGGGCGCCGGTGTGGTGCTTTCTGATGGCGTCGATCAGATCGTCGAGACGGACGGTTCGGTTCATCTGCACGGGCTTCTCCATGCGTCAACCTTAGGTTGACACCTGGGTCTCGTCAACCTTGGGTTGACGGGCCATGGGTGTGCGGCCTCTCCGCACGGTGCGGGCCCGCGTCGGGGGCCGGCCCCCGAGCCCCCGCGCCTCAAACGCCGGCGGGGCTGGGGGTGCTGTCTCCCTGCCGGGGGGCTGGGGTTGTGTTGCCTTCCCGGCAGGGGGGTGCGCTGCCCACCCGACAAGGGAGGCTGAGGTGTGCTGCCCATCCGCCAGGGGGTGCGCCACCCACCCGGCAAAGGGGGCTGAGGTGCACCGCCCCCTGCTGAGGGGCTGGGGTGTGCTGCCCAACCGACGGGGGGTACGCCACCCACCCGACAAGGGAAGTTGAGGTGCACCACCCAACCGACAGCGGGTACACCACCCACCCGACAAAGGAGGCTGAGATGCACCGCCCCCTGCTGAGGGGCTGGGGTGTGCTGCCTCCCTCCGAAGAAGTCGTCCCGTCCTCCGCACCCTCGGCCGACACCGGCGGAGGCTAGGAGTGTGCTGCCACCTGCCCGGCACCCGGCACCCGGCACGCTGCGGCGTTGCCTTCGGGCGGCGGGGGCAGGTGTGGCGGCCACCCCGGGCGGGGGTGGGGTGGCCGCCTCCGGTGAGGATCGCCCGTCTTGGGCATCTCCGCAGACATCGGCAGGGACGGGGCGAGGGGGCCCGCGGCGGCGGGGATCGCCGGGCCCGGGACGGGATCACCCCGCCCGTTGCGGCGCGCCCGTCGCGTACAGGGTGAAGGTGTCGGCGCCCCAGCGGACCGTGCGGCGGCAGACCAGGCCGTGTTGGGCCAGATGCGGTCCGAGCCGCTGAATCCGGGCCCGCAGCGCGGGCAGGGTCATCGGCCGGGTCGCCTCGCCCAGCAGATAGCGCACGTCATGGCAGCAGAGCGGACCCTGCGCGCCCAGCAGGATCTCCAGCAGCAGGGACTGGCTCCGGTGCGAGGGCTTCAGCGGCTCCGGCGCGGTCGTCGTCGGGTCCGGCTCCGTGCCGGTGGCGCGGCCGAGCCAGCGGAGGTCGGCGGTGATCCGGGCGGTGAGCGCCGAGGCCGTCGTCTCCCGGTTCAGTACGTTGAGAGCGCCCGCGGCGAGCAGCGGCTCCGGGTCGACGCGATGGCCCAGCGCGACGGCCACGGGCCCGAGCAGCCGTAAGGACCGCACGCGCTGGACGAGTTCGGCGAGGGGTTCGGGAGTGGGGCTGTCGAGCACGGCCAGGACTCCCCCGGCCCGCCTCAGGTACTCGTAACCGAGCTGATCGCCCCAGGGGCGCACCACGAGCCGGAGCGGGCAGGCCCGGCGCAGCCGGACCGCCCACTCCAGGCTGGCGGGCACCGCGAGCGAGACGACGACCACCCGGGGGGCTCCGTCCCGCGAGCGGGCGGAGCGGCGCCGGGCCGGGGCCGCCGCACTCCGGGCGGAGGAGGGAGAGACGGCCGGAGCGAGGTCCGGGGACGCTCTCATGACGCTGGTCCGCATGGTCCGTTTCCCGGGAGTGGCTCCGGCCCGGCGGGCGGGAGACCGCGGTGGGCCGGTCCGGCGGCGGCCTCCGGGGGCCGGGGCGGCCCGGGGACGAAGGGCTCGGCCGGGAGGGCGCCCGGCCCGGGGCCGCCGGCGGCCCACCAGGCCGCCGTGTTGCCGGCGAGCCGGCCGGGCGGGCAGGGGCCGCTGGTGAGCAGCGGGGTGTCCGTGACCGGTGCCGGTACGGACCGGTCGCCGAAGTTGACCGCGCAGACCAGGCCGTCCGCGCGGGCGAAGGCGAGGACCTGGGGCGGCGTTTCGAGCCAGCGCGGGCCGCCACCGGCCGCACCGCGCCCCGGGACCGCTCGCCCGTCGGCCGCCGGGCCCTCGAACCGCGCCGGCGGGTCCGGCCGGCGGAAACGGCGGCGCAGTTCGAGGGCCCGGCGGTAGAGGTGCCAGAAGGACCCCGGGTCGCCCAGGGCGCGGTCGGTGGTGTGCTCGGCGAACCAGCCGGGCTGCGGCAGCCAGGGCGGCGCGGTGCTGTCGGGGCCGGTGAAGCCGAACGGCGAGGCGTGTCCCGACCAGGGCAGCGGGACCCGGCAGCCGTCCCGGACATAGCGGCGGCTGCCGGTCCTGCGGAAGATGGGGTCGGTCAGGGCCTCGTCCGGCAGTTCGACCTCGGGCAGGCCGAGTTCCTCGCCCTGGTAGACATAGGCGGCTCCGGGCAGGGCCAGCATCAGCAGCGCGGCGGCGCGGGCCCGGGCCGCGCCCGTGGCGCCGTCGCCACCGGCGTACCGGGTGACGGTCCGCACCTGGTCGTGGTTGTTGAGGACCCAGGTCACGGTGGAGCCGGTGCCGGCGATGTCCCGCAGCGCCTCGGCGATCACCCGGCGGAAGGCGCCCGCGTCCCAGCGGGCGCCGAGCAGATGCAGGAAGAACGCCTGGTGCAGTTCGTCGGGGCGGACATACGCGGCCTGGTCGGCGGCGGTCGGTACGGAGACCTCACCGACGAGCAGCCGGTCCCGGCCGTCGCAGGCGGTGTACGACTCGCAGACGGCGCGCCAGTGCCGCCAGACCCCGTGCACCTCGGGCTGGTTCCAGGCCAGCGGGTTGACGGAGTCGCGGGAGCGCTCGTCGGCGGCCGGGTCCTCGGAGTCGGGCAGGTCGGGGTGGTGGAAGAGGCCCGTCGCCACATCGACGCGGAAGCCGTCGACGCCCCGGTCCAGCCAGAAGCGGAGCACGCCGTCGAAGTAGGCGCCGACGCGCGGGTCGCGCCAGTTGAGGTCCGGCTGCTCCGGGCTGAAGAGGTGCATGTACCACTGCCCGGGGCTGCCGTCCGCCTCCCGGACCCGGGTCCAGGCGGGCCCGCCGAACATGGAGTGCCAGTTGTTCGGCGGCAGGGCGCCGTCCGGTCCCCGGCCGTCGGCGAAGTGGAAGAGGGAGCGGGCGGCGCTGCCCGGCGCGGCGGCGAGGGCGGCGCGGAACCAGTCGTGCTCGCTGGAGCAGTGGTTGGGGACGATGTCGATGAGGACCTTCAGGCCCAGCCGGCGGGCGTCGGCGATCAGGCGTCCGAACTCGGCCAGATCGCCGTAGACCGGGTCGACCGCGCGGTGGTCCGCCACGTCGTAGCCGTGGTCGTGCTGGGGCGAGGGGTAGAAGGGGGTCAGCCAGATGCCGTCGACGCCGAGCTTGCGGACATAGGGCAGTCCGGCCCGTACACCGGCGAGGTCGCCGATGCCGTCGCCCGTGCTGTCGAGGAAGCTGCGGACATAGATCTGGTAGATCACCGCGTCACGCCACCAGGCGCGGGCGCCGGTGCCCGGGGCGGGCGGGGGTCCGGCGGTCCGGAGGCCGCCGCGCGGGCCGGTGTGATCAGCCCTCCGGGTCAGGAACATCCGTCACCCTCCTTCACGAGCGGCCGTAGTTTCATGTTATGTAGTGGCGAGCGAGCAGCGTCAAGCCATTCGTCCGAAATCGCGCCGAAAAACAGGGAGTTGACGCGCCAGTGAGCACAGAGGGACTCCGGGGAAAGCCATGGCAACCGGGTACCCGGAGACCCGGCCCCTACTCAACACGCGAGTAGGTCCGCCGAAATGAGCCGGATCAGCCGCCCGCCACGATCTCGCGCAGTTCGCGCTCCAGCCGGGCCAGCGCCTCGGCGGGGGTGATCCGTCCGGCGAGCGCGCTGTGGGTGATGGCCGCGACCGCCAGATTCAGCTGCTCGTACTCCATGTGCTTGGTCCTCACCCGCGCGGTCCGCACGCTCTGCGCCAGGGCCGGCAGATAGGGGAAGCGGCGGACCAGCGCGGGGTCCGCGTAGAGCGAGGCCCAGACGGGCGGCAGCGCGCCCTCGGTGAGGACGGTGCGCTGCACGGGTTCACCGAGGAGGTAGGCCATGAGTTCGGCCGCGGACACGGGGTGTTCGGTACGGGAGTTCACCGCGAGATTGGAACCGCCGAGGACCCCGGTGCCGGGCCCTTCCGGGCCCGGCAGGGGCACGGCGGCGACCCTGCCCGCGATCGCCGAGCCCGGTTCCGAGGCCATGACATGCACATAGGGCCAGTTGCGCAGGAAGAGGAGCCTGCCCTCCTGGAAGGCCCGGCGGGAGTTCTCCTCCTTGTAGGTCAGGGCCTCGCGGGGTATCCACCCCTCCTTGACACCCCGGGTGAGGAAGGTGAGCCCGGCCAGCGCCTCGGGCGAGTTGACCGTCACGCGCCGGCCGTCCGCGTCGAGGAGGGAGCCCCCGGCGGACTGGATCGCCTCCGTCACATTGACGGTGAGCCCCTCGTAGGGCAGGAGCTGCCCCGCGTATCCGTCCATCCGGTACTCGCGGGAGAGCCGGGAGGCGGCGCGGGCCAGCTCGTCCCAGGTGCGGGGAGGCTCGATGCCCTCGCGGGCCAGGATGTCCTTGCGGTAGAAGAGCAGTCCGGCGTTGGTCACATAGGGGACGGCGTAGAGCCTGCCGTCGTAGGTGGCGGTCTCGATGACGGAGGGGAGCAGTTCGCCCAGGGGCAGCCCCCGGGGGTCGACGGGCGCGATCCAGCCGCGCCCGGCGAACTCGGCGGTCCAGGCCACATCGATGTTGAGGACGTCGAAGCGGCTGCTGCCGGCCCGCAGGCTCTCCTGCATCTGGGCGTGCACCTCGTCGGCGGCCTCCGGCAGTTCGACCAGGGTCACCCGCTCCCCGGGGTGGGTGCGGTTCCAGCCGTCGAGCACCTTGCGGAGGTAGCCGGTGAGATCCCGGCCGGTCGCCAGGGTCAGCGGGCCGCGTCCGTCGCCCGAGGTCCCGGAGGTGCCCGGGCGGGGCACCGGGCCCGAGCCGGCCGCCAGCAGCACGGCGGACGCGAGCAGGATGCGGCCCGCGGTCAGGGCCGCCGTGCGTGTCCCGCGCATCACTCGCCGCCCTCTCCCGGCCGGCGGGGGCGGACGGGCCACCTGTCCCCCTTCCGGCACATCATATGTACTCCGTACCAGGCATCATGGATGCCCGCGGGCCGGTCCTGCTCCCGGAACCCGGGATTCCCCGCCCCGAAGTGCCGAGTCGCCGGAGACTCGGCAGCCCACTCGTCCCAGGAGGGAACCCGGCACCGTGCGTCTTCATCTGCTGGCGCTGCTCGCCGGTGGTCCCGCCCACGGCTACGAGCTGAGACAGGCTCTGGAGAAACTTCTGGGCGCCGCGTACCCTCAGCCGAACATCGGCCAGATATACGTCACCCTCGGCCGTCTCGAACAGGCGGGGCTCATCGAGGGCAGACACGTCAGCCAGTCGGACCGGCCGGACAAGCGCATCTACGAGATCACGGACGCGGGACGGGAAGCGGTGGACGCCTGGTACGAGACTCCGTCCGAGGCTCCCCGGGTACGGGACGACTTCTTCATGAAGCTCGCGCTGGCGCACCGCACGGGCCGGCCGGACCAGATCACCCTGATCAACAAGCAGCGGCGGCACTACCTCAATCTGATGCGGGCGCTCTCCCGGCTGGAGGACGCGGGGAGCGGGGGCGAGGACCGGGCCAACCGGATAGCGAGCCTGCTGATAGAGGGAGCGACGCTGCACCTCCAGGCCGATCTCGACTGGCTGGAGCGGTGCCAGGAGGAGCTGGAATGAGCACGGCCGCCCCGGCTCCGCTGCTGAGCGTCTCGGGTCTCACCAAGAGCCATACGACCGACGCCGGCCGGGTGCGCGCGGTGCGCGGTGTGGATCTGGAGGTGCGGCGCGGGGAGTTCGTCGCGGTCACCGGCACATCGGGCGCCGGGAAGTCCACCCTGCTGCATCTGCTCGCCGGTCTGGAGCGCCCCGACAGCGGGACCATCGCCCTGGACGGAGTGCGGGTCGACCGGCTCGGGGAGGCCCGCTGGGCGATTCTGCGGCGGCGCAGGATCGGGGTGGTGTTCCAGTTCTTCAATCTCGTCTCGACCCTGACGGTCGCCGACAACATCGAGATGCCCGCCCTGCTCGCGGGGCGCGGGGCCCGGGAGAGCCGGGCCGCGGTCCGGGAACTGCTCGCCGAACTCGGTCTGGAGGACCGGGCGGACCGGCTGCCCGGCGATCTGTCCGGCGGTGAGCAGCAGCGGGTGGCGCTCGCCCGCGCGCTGGTCAACGAGCCGGATCTGCTGCTCGCCGACGAGCCCACCGGCAGCCTGGACAGCCGGGGGACCCGCGAGGTGGTGCGGCTGCTCTCCTCGCTGCACCGGCGGGGCCGGACGATCGTGCTGGTCACCCATGACGCCCGGGTCGCCAGCTCGGCGGAGCGGGTGATCAGCTTCAGCGACGGGCGGATCATCGACGACACCCGGATGTCCGACGACTTCGGCGACGGCGCCCACGGGGTCGTCGCGGGTCCCGTCGAGCCGGCGGAGTAGCCGTGCGCGCCATCCTGCGCTGGGCCGCCGCCGATCTGCGCACCCACCGGGGGCAGGCGGCGACCCTGACCCTGGCGACCGCCGGGATCACCGCCGCGCTGCTGCTGTCGGCGGCGCTGCTCCAGTTCGCCGCGAGCCCCTGGCAGCAGCTGTTCACCCAGACGCGGGGGCATCACATCACGCTCCGGCTGAGCACCGGCGCCGACCCGGAGGGGCTGCGCCGGCTCGACGGCGTACGGAGTGTCTCCGGGCCGCACCCCACGGCCGCGCTCACGGTCGCCGGGGGGACCGGCACCGCCGCGCTGGATCTGCGGGCCGCCGGTGCCCGGGGGCCCGGGGAGGCGCGGCTGCTGGACGGTGCCCGGCTCGGCGGTGCCGACGGGGAGGTGGTGCTCGACCGCGCGACCGCCCGGGCGCTGTGGGTCGGGCCGGGCGACCGGCTGACCCCGCGCGGCCGTCCGGCCGGGAGCGCTCTGCGGGTGGTGGGCATCGTGGCCACGGCGGAGGCGGGGTACGCGGCGGGGCGGCGCCCGGGGATCGCCTGGACCTCGGCCGGCACGGTGGCGCGGTACACGGACCCGGACCGGCCCCGGTGGATCGCCGGGCTGCGGCTGGACGATCCGGCGGACACCGACTTCGTCATGCAGCAGGCGGTCGCGGCCGTCGGCCCCGAGCATGTCGTGCGGAACACCAACTGGCGCGAGTCGCGGGCCGCCTTCGCCGACGACCACGAGCTGCTGGGGCAGCTGCTGCGGGTCTTCGGGCTCGGCGCGCTGCTGGCGGCGGCCGTCGCCGTCACCGGGGGCGTGGGCTCGCGGGTGTTCGGCCAGACCCGGGACATCTCCGCGCTCAAGGCGGTCGGTATGACCCCGGTCCAGATCGCTGTGATGTTCTTCGGCCAGCACACGGTGCTGGCGCTGGTGGGGGTGGGGGCCGGGGCGCTGCTGGTGCGGACGGTGGGGGCGCTGCTGCCGGAGCCGATCGGCGAGGCGGTGGCGTACAGCGGGGCGCTGCCGGGGGCCGGTCCGGCGGGCGCGGGCATCGGCGCGGCGACGGTCCTGGTCATCGCGGCGGCCACGGTGTACGCCGCCGCCCGGGCGGCCCGGGTCTCGCCGAGCCCCGCCGCGCGCGCGGCCCGGCCGGTGCCGCGCCGGATGTCACGGCTGGCCCGGGCGGCCCTGCGCCGGGGCACGCCGCCGCAGTTGGTGCTGGGGTGGCGCGGGGCGGTGCACCGGCGGGCCCGGTTCGCGGCGGGGGTGCTGCGGCTCTCGGTGCCGGTGGTGCTGATCACGGTGGCGCTCTCGGCCCTGGCGACGCTGGACGGACTGGACAGCGGTTCCGGAGGCCGGGCGAGTCCGGCGGCACCGCTGACCGTGCGTCAGGAGGGCGGTCTCGGGGCCGCCGATGTGGCCCGGCTGCGGGAGGGTCCCGGGGTGCGGGCGGTGTATCCGGCGGCGGAGGTGACAGCGCTGATACCGGGCCAGACCCGGTCGGTGACGCTGCGCGGCCTGGGCACGGCGGAGCGCCCGTACCCCTTCGCGACGGTGGAGGGCAGAGCGCCGTCCGCCTCGCACGAGGCGGTGGCCGGTCAGGGCATGCTGGACGCGACCCGCGCCGAGGTGGGGCAGTGGGTGCGGCTCACCGTCGGCGGGACCCCGCACATCCTGCACATCGTGGGCCGCTCGATCGAGCCGGAGCACGGCGGGCTGGTGGTGACCACGACCCTGGACACCCTGCGGGAGAACGGCACGGCGCTGGGGCCGCAGGCCTACGCGGTGCTGCCGCGGCCCGGCGCCGATCCGGACTCCGTCGCCGGCGCCCTCGCCGGGGCGCTGCCCGGCGCCGATGTCCGGCGCGCCCCTCCCCCGGGGCCCACACCCGTGAGCGGGGTGCTCGCCGGGCTGATCGGGGTGCTGGCACTGATCGCGGTGGCGGAGCTGGCGTCCTCGGCGGGCTCCGCCGTGTGGCACCACTCCCGGGAGCTGCCCGCGCTGCGCGCCATCGGTCTGACCCCCCGCCAGCTGGCGGGGACGGTGGTGGCCAACTGCGCGGTCACCGCTTGCGCGGCGGCGGTGGCGGGGATCGCGGCCGGGCTGCTGGTGGCGGGGCCGGTCATCGATCTGGAGGGCGCGGCGAGCGGGGTGGGCGCGGGGATCGCGCTGCTGCCGTCGTGGGGGTCGCTGCTGCTGACGGGGGCGGGGCTGGTGGCGGCCTCGGTCGCGCTGGCGGTGGTGCCGGCGCTGCGGGCGGAGCGCCGGCGGGTCCTCGATCCGGTCGCCGCGGTGGGCTGACCGGGGGCGGGCCGGGCCACCGGTGTCCGCCTTCCGGGGCCGCCGGGTTCGTGTTCCCCGGCCCCGGGGCCCGGTGCGTCCGGCCCCGCTCACCGGTCCGGTCCGGTCGGGTCCGGGAGGCGGACCCTAGGCCGTGACCGCGGGCGCCGCGGGGGCGAACCAGGCGGGGCCGTCGGTGAGCGCCTGCTCGATCCGGAACCGGGCGCCCTCGCTCAGCTCCGGCATGGCGTCCAGGTCGAACCAGCCCACCTCCAGCGACTCGTCGTCGTTGACCCGGGCCTCGCCGCCGGTCGCCCGGCAGCGGAAGGTGATGTCCATGTACTGGCACTGGTCGCCGTTGGGGTAGGTCACGGCCCGGGGCTGCCCCTGGACGAGTACGACCCGCTCGGCGACACAGTGCACCGCGGTCTCCTCGTACACCTCGCGCACCGCGGTCTCGGCGGGCTCCTCGCCCGGTTCGGCGATACCGCCGATGATCGACCACCGTCCGTCGTCGGCGCGGCGGTCCAGCAGGACCTGGCCCCGCTCGTTGAAGACGACCACGCTGACTCCCGGGAGGAAGAGCAGTTGATGGCCGGCGGTGGCACGGATCGTTCGGATGAAGTCGGGAGTCGCCATGGTTGCGACCATAACCGATCATCAACGGGCCCCGGTTGCGGGCCGCCGGCCGCCCGCCCGGGGTCGCGTTGCGGGCCGCCGGCCGCGCTATCCGGCTTCCGGGCCCCCGGGGGCGGGCCGGGCGCGGCGCGCGCGTACGGCTCCGGTCACCGCTCCGGCCAGACCTCCCGCGGCGACGAGCAGCAGGGCGATCTCGGGCCGGACGCCGAGCCGGGTGGCCGGGGTGAGCGAGGAGCGCAGCGGCACCTCCGCGACCAGCGCGTCCGGGGTGAACATCCGGGTCTTCTGGACCACCTCCCCGTCCGGCATGATGACCGCGCTCACCCCGCTGGTGACGGGGACGACGACGGACCGCCCGTGCTCGACCGCCCGCACGCGGGACATGGCGAGCTGCTGGTAGGTCATCTCGCTGAGGCCGAAGGTGGCGTTGTTGCTGGGGACGGAGATGAGCTGGGCGCCGTCGGTGACCGTGTCGCGGGCCATGTCGTCGAAGGCGGCCTCGTAGCAGGTGACCAGACCGACCTTGGTACCGGCGAGGTCGAAGACACCGACCTTGTCGCCGGGGCCGAAGTCGCGGCGCACCCGGTCGACGTCGGAGCTGAAGAGCCGGACGAACGACCGCATCGGGATGTACTCGCCGAACGGCTGGACATGGCGCTTGTCGTAGGTGTCGACGGGGCCCCGCTCGGGGTCCCACTCGATGAGGGTGTTGCGGAGCTTCCCGGTGTCGGGGGTGAGGACCGCGCCGACCACGGTGGGGACACCGATCGCCTTCACCGCCCGGTCGATGACCGCGCGGGCGTCGGGGTTGCGGTAGGGGTCCAGGTCGGAGGAGTTCTCCGGCCAGAGCACGAAGTCGGGCGCGGCGGCCCGGCCCGCCTGGACGTCGTCGGCGAGCTGCTCGGTGCGGCGGGCGTGGTTGTCGAGGACCGCGCGCCGCTGGGCGTTGAAGTCGAGCCCGAGGCGGGGCACATTGCCCTGGATCGCGGCGACGGTCGCCGTGCCGTCCTCGGCGGAGTCGTCGACGAGCGGCAGGGCGGCGAACGCGGCGGTGACCGGCACGAGGACGGCGAGGAGCGCGGCGGCCAGCGGACCCCGGGGCAGGGCGCCGGTGCGCCGGTACGCGAGGCCGCGCCGGACCGTCTCGTACAGGCCGAAGCCGCAGAGCACCACGGCGAAACCGAGTACGGGTGTGCCGCCGAGCGCCGCGAGGGGGAGGAAGAGGCCATCGGCCTGGCCGAAGGCGACCTTGCCCCAGGGGAAGCCGCCGAAGGGCACACGGGCGCGGGCGGCCTCGCCGGCGATCCAGACGGCCGCGGCGAAGAGGGGCCAGAGCGGGAGCCGGGCGACCGCCGCGATGCCCAGCGCGGTGAACGCGATGAACAGGGCCTCCACGGCGGCCAGCGCGATCCAGGGCACGGGGCCGACGTCCTCGCCGGTCCAGCTCAGCAGCGGCAGCAGAAAGCCGAGGCCGCTGAGGTAGCCGAGGCCGAGGGCGGAGCGCATCCGGCGGCCGTGCAGACACCAGCCGAGCAGGGCGAACGCGGGCACCGCCAGCCACCACAGGGGCCTGGGCGGGAAGCTGAGGAACAGCAGCACTCCGGAGAGTGCGGCGGCCCCGGGGCGCACCAGCCTCCGCACCAGCGCGGGTCGCGCGGCGGGGGCGGGCTGGGGGCTGTCGACGGCGGTGATGGTGGCGCTCACCTGCCGGAGTCTACGGTGACCGGCTGCGCGACCCCCCGCCGCGGGCACCACCCGAGGCCCTCCCCCACCAAGGACAGGACCCGAGCACGCCCCCTTGCGGTCGCGACAGCGAGACCCGGCCCCGGCACGGAGACCACCCCTCCACGGCCGCGGCAGCGAAACCCGCCCCACCCGGCAACCGAACACCCGAAGCCGAAACCCAGCCCCCGCACGGACACCACCCCACCACGGCCGCGACAGCGAAACCCGCCCCACCCGGCAACCAAGCACACAGAACCGCAGCCCAGACCCGGCAGGGACACCCCCGCCACGGACAAGACCCGAGCACACCCCACCACGGCCGCGGCAGCGAATACCCAGCCCGTCCGGCGATTGAGGACGGACCCCGGCCCCGGGAATCCCGCACCGCACCTGACAGGCGCGACAACCGTCCCCGGGCACACCCACGAACCAGAACACCCGCCGGAGGCACCTCCGGCGGGCCGAGCCGGGGGCTCAGACCCCGGCGGGGGTGCCCGCGCCGGTGCCCGGGCGGAGCAGATCGCGGATGGCGCGGACGGCCGCCTCGGCGTCGTCCACCGTCACCGTGAACACCATGCCGTCACCCAGGGTGACAATCAGACCCTCGCCCCGGCGGACGACGACCGCCGTCCCCTTCTCCGGGAGCCAGCGGTAGCCCCATCCGCCCCACTGGCGCGGGGTGACGCTCGGGAGGAATTCCGCGCCCACCACATGGGAGAGCGGAATCCTCCGGCGGGGCAGCCCCATATGGCCGCAGCGGACCTCGACGGCGTCGCTGTCGACCCGGACCGCCACATGGACGAAGGCCAGGGTGCCGTAGAGCATCAGCAGCCCCACCGCGACACAGCCGATCACCGACATCAGCAGTGCGGCGATGCCGGAGGTCCAGGACGCGTTGAGCGCGATCTCGATGCCGAGTGTGATGAAGGCGACGCCCGCGATGGCGAGCAGCCACTGCATCCGGTTGGTCGCGCGCCCGGTCCACACCGCGGGCGCGGGCGCCACGGGCTCCACCGGGTCGTGGGTGTTGTCCCTCATGTCTAGGAGAGTAACCGGCTTCCGGCCCGTCGGCATGGAGTAGCCGGAGCGTCACCGCCGGTCAGCGGGGGTGCGGGGAGCCCGGGGAGCACTCAGTGGGCGGTGGGCACCCGCTGGAGGAGCCGGCCCTCGGCGTAGCGCGCCGCCTGCTCCGGGAGGGTGGCCGCCCGGCCGCTGAGGAGCACGGTGAGGCCGCCGACGGCGGCGGCGTCCGGGGCGGGCGCCGAGCCGACGCGGCGCAGTGCCTGAGCGGCGACCGCCCCGGCCGAGCCGAAGAGCTCCACGGGTGCCCCGACTGCGGCCCTGATGCGCTCGGCGACCAGTTCGTAGTGGGTGCACCCGAGGACGACGGCCCGGACATCACCGGGGGTGCGGGCGGCGGCCGCGGCCACCGCCCGGTCGATGGCGTCCTCGTCGGCCTGCTGCACGGCGTCGGCGAGGCCGGGGCAGGGCACCTCGGTGACGGCGGCCGTACCGGCGAACGCGCCGATGAGACCGCGCTGGTAGGCGCTGCCGGTGGTCGCCGGGGTGGCCCAGATGGCGACCGTGCCGCCGCCAGCCGCCGCGGGCTTGATCGCGGGCACCGTACCGATCACCGGAATGGCGGGCTCCAGCGCGGTGCGGAGCGCGGGCAGGGCGTGGACGGAGGCGGTGTTGCAGGCGACGATCAGCGCGTCCGGCGCGTACGCGGCGGCGGCCCGGGCGGTGGCGAGCGCGCGCTCGGTCACGTCCTCGGGGGTGCGCGGCCCCCAGGGCAGCCCCTCGGGGTCGGAGGAGAGCACAAGATCCGCGTCGGGCCGCAGCCCGCGCACCGCGGCGGCCGCCGCGAGCAGGCCGATTCCGGAGTCAATGAGCGCGATCTTCACCCGGTCACCATAGTCCACGGGCGTTGCCGGGGCGGATCGGTGGGGCAGACTGCGGCGCATGAGCGCCCTCGCGTGGATCGCCGTCGCTTCGCTGGCCGCATGGGGGTGGCTGCTGTTCGGACAGGGGTTCTTCTGGCGCACCGATCAGCGGTTGCCGCCCGGCCGGGAGCCGGACTCCTGGCCGGATGTCGCGGTGGTCGTGCCCGCGCGCGACGAGGCCGGGGTGCTGTCCGTGACGCTGCCGTCGCTGCTCGCCCAGGACTATCCGGGGCGGGCGGAGATCGTCCTGGTGGACGACGGCAGCACGGACGGCACGGGGGAGCTGGCCCGGTCCCTCGCGGAGCGCCACGGCGGGCTGCCGCTGGCCGTGGTCTCCCCCGGGGAGCCGGAGCCGGGGTGGACCGGGAAGCTGTGGGCGCTGCGGCACGGCATCGCGCTGGCGCGGGCCCGTGACCGCGAGCCCGGGTATCTGCTGCTGACGGACGCCGACATCCGGCATGCCCCGGACAGCCTGCGGACCCTGGTGGCAGCGGCGGGGGCGAACGGTCTGGATCTGGTGTCGCAGATGGCGCGGCTGCGGATCGCGACCGGGTGGGAGCGGCTGGTGGTGCCCGCCTTCGTCTATCTCTTCTGCCAGCTCTACCCCTTCCGCAGGGTCAACCGCCCGCGCTCGTGGACGGCCGCCGCGGCGGGCGGCTGCGCGCTGCTGCGGACCGGGGCCGCCGAGCGGGCGGGCGTACCGGACTCGATCCGGCAGTCGGTCATCGACGACGTGGCCCTGGCCCGTGCCGTGCAGCGCTCCGGCGGGCGGATCTGGCTGGGGCTCGCGGAGCGGGTGGAGAGCGTGCGGCCGTATCCGCGGCTCGCCGATCTGTGGCACATGGTGTCCCGTTGTGCCTATGCCCAGCTGCTGCACAGCCCGCTACTGCTGGCGGGTACGGCCGCCGGGCTCGCCCTGGTCTATCTGGTGCCGCCGGTCGCGGTGGTCTGCGCGGCGGCCGGGCTGTCCGGCGCGGACGCCGTCGCCGGCTGGGCGGGCGCGGCGGCGTGGGCGGTGATGGCGGGGACGTATCTGCCGATGCTCCGGTACTGCCGGCAGTCGCCGCTGCTGGCGCCGGTGCTGCCGTTCACCGCGCTGCTCTATCTGCTGATGACGGTGGACTCGGCCCGCCGGCACCACCGGGGTCGCGGCGCGGCCTGGAAGGGGCGCACCTACGCCCGTCCCTCGGCCGCGCCGGGGCCCTGACCGGGCGGCGGGAGGGCCGGCCGGTCAGGACGGGGTGTCACTTGCGGCCCGGTGTCCAGTCCATGCCCCAGCCGTAGGCGCGGTCCATGGTGCGCTGGGGGCTCACCCCGCGCTCGGGCACGAGGAAGTCGGCCTCGCGCTGCACGACCAGGTCGGAGCCGGTGTTGGTGATCAGGGCGAGGGCGCAGACGGTGGAGGGCACGGTGCACTCGCCGAGGGAGAACTCGATGGGGGCGCCGTGCTCGGGCCGCAGGGTCACGGTGGCGTCGAGATCGGCGAAGCTGCTCGCGCCCGCGTAGATGGTGACGAAGATGACGATGCGGCGGATGCTGTCCCGGTGGTCGAGGTTGACGGTGAGGTTCTCGCCGGAGGTGCCTCCGGTGCGGTCGTCGCCGTCGAGGTGGATGTACGGGGGCTGGTGCAGCGCGCCGAAGGCGTTGCCCAGGGACTGGACGACCCCCTTGCGTCCGTCGGTGAGTTCGAAGAGGGCGCAGAGGTCGAGGTCGAGCCCGCCCTGCCCGGCGAGGGCGCGGCCGAGCTTCGCGCCCCAGCCGCCGCCCTTGGGCTGCTTGCGCATCTGCCAGCTGAGGTTGACGCGCATGGCGCCGGAGGTGCCGCCCTGCTTGGCGAGCGAGACGCGGGGGGACTCCTTGGTGAGAGTGACCTTGCTCAGACTGACGGGCGCGGAGGCGGGCGCGGAGGCCGTGGCGCGCGCCGGGGCGGCGGCGGCGGGGGCCGCAGGTGCGGAGGGCGCGGGCGCCGGGGGCGCGGGACGGACGGCGGCGGCCGAGAGGCCGAAGTCCTTCGCCAGCCCCTCCGGGCCCGCGCTGTACCCCTGCCCCACCGCCCGGAACTTCCAGGCCCCCTGACGCCGGTACAGCTCGCCGAGGACCAGGGCCGTCTCGACGGTCGCGTCCGCGCTGTCGTACCGGGCGAGCTCCGCGCCCGACGCGGCGTCGACCAGCCGGACGTGCAGGCCGGGGACCTCACCGAAGCCGGCGCCGCCGGCCGAGACGGCGACCACGACCTTCTCCACCCCGGCCTCCACCGCGTCGAGGTCGACCGCGAGGACCTGGACGGCGCCGCCCGCTCCGTCCGGCGCGCCCTCGTGGCGCACGGCGCCCGAGGCGTGGGCGGGCCGGTCGCGGCGGACGAGGTCCGCGTCGGAGCGGACCCCGCCGGTTCCCGCGGCGAGCAGGAGCGCGGAGACGTCGACCGGGGGCACGGAGGCGCCGGAGGCCCACCCCACTTCCACCCGGACCTGCCGCGCCGGCACCGGGGTGTTGGCTCCCTTGAGCATGGACATGCTGGCTCCTGTCACGCGTCGGTCCGCCCGGCGGAATTCACCGGACGTCAACCCCATCTTCACCCGCCCCGGCCCCGGGTGCCGACCCGCGGGTAACCCGCTCTCAGCTCGCTCTTTACAGGATTCTTGCTCTGCTTCGCGACCGTTTTTCCCGAGTTCGCTCGCTTTGGCGATCCGTGGGTACCCACGTCCACGCAAAGAACCCACATACCGGGCTCCCCAACCGGGACTCGTGGGCTTACCTTAGGTCCCATGACCTCCCCCCGCTCCACCTACGGCGGCGGCTACTACTCCGCACCGTCCTTCGCCGACACCCCGATCTACGACTCCCTTGTCGCGGAGCGGGGCACGCCCCAGATCGCCCCGATCCGGGTGCCCTCCGCGTACGACCCCGGCAACCATCTGCCGGCGCTCCCCGCGGCGCTGCCCGCCCTCCCGGCGGGCCCCTCGATGTCCCAGCAGCCCCAGGGGTACGGCTACCCGCAGCAGGCGCCCGCGCCGATGCCGCTCCAGCAGGCCGCGGCGCCGTACATCCCGCAGCCGCAGCCGCCGCGCGGATACCCGGCGCCCCAGGGCCAGCACCAGCAGCAGCGCCCCGCGGCCACCGGCTACGAGGCGATGCGCCCGGCCACCGCCCGGCCCGCGCCCGCGCCGTCGCCCGCCGCGTACAACGATCCTTACAACCGCCCGTATCCGGGACAGGGTTACTGAAACCCCCGGGGCACCGAGAACTTCCCGGAAGCGGCCTCCGGCGCCCGCTTCCCTCCCGCCGTCCGGCCATCGCGCCACGGGGCCCACACTCGACGAGGTCTGTGGGAACTCCGGCGCGCTCGCGGCACGTTGGGCTGTCGAGGGCGCGGCGGGAGAGGGGTGACGTTCCTCTCTCCTCCGCCGTCCCGGGCCCGTGCCGTTCCGCACGGGGCGGTCACGGACGCGGAAGGGGGTGCGGGAGATGCGGGCGGCCTCCGGGGTCTGGCGCTGGCGTCGCAACCCCCTGCGCCGGGCGACCGATCTCGTCGAGGCGTGGACCGCGCTCCTCGCCGCGCTGCTCCTGGTCACCGCCGCACCGGCCGTCGGCTGGTTCGCCGGGAGCGCCACCGAGGATTCCCTGCGCCAGTCGGCGCGTCAGCAGCGGCTCCAGCGCCATCCCGTCACCGCGACCGTGCTGGGCCCCCTCTCCCCCGCCGGCGCGCCGGTGTACACCCCCGACTCCCCGGCCGCCCGCGAGAAACCCCGGCTGGTGCGCGCCCGCTGGACCGCTGTCGACGGCGGCAGCCGCACCGGCAGCGTGCCCACGACCCTGCGCGACCCCCGGCCGGGCGACCGGCTGACCGTCTGGACCGACACCCGCGGCCGGACAGCCCCGCTCCCGCTGGAGCCGTCGGCCGTGCGGGTCCACGCCGTGCTGGGCGGGCTGGGCGCGGCGTTCGTCTGCGCGGGTCTGGTGGAGGCCCTCCGCCGGCTGATCGTCCGGTGGCTCTCGCGCCGCAGATTCGCCCGGCTCGACCGGGCCTGGGCCGCCACCGGACCGGACTGGGGACGCACCGGCACGGGGGGCTGACCTCGTGAGTCGTCAACTGCCGCCCCTCGCGCGCGCTACGGTGGTGCGAGCCCCCTCAGGGGGCAGGGCAGGTCGTGCGGGCACGGCGGAGCCGGCGGGTCCCCGCGGACCCGGCGGGCGGCCGGGCACCCGTGCGGACAGAGCGGATGGAGCAGGTCCCAGGGGGCGTCCCCCTTCTCCGAGGCGCGCCGGAACAGATCCCGAGGTGGGGGCAGAGCAGCACGATGGCACAGGGCACGGTCCAGGTGACCCACACGGGCACATCGCGGTGGCGGCGCCGCACGGGCGAGTACGCCTCCCTCGCGGCGGCCCTGGAGGCGGCGGGTGACGGCGATGTCCTCACCGTCGCGCCGGGGACGTACCGCGAGAATCTGGTCATCCAGCGGGCGGTCACGCTCCGCGGCCCCGAGGGGTCGCTCGGCTCGGTGCGGATAGCCCCCGCCGACGGGGTGCCGCTGACGGTGCGGGCTTCGGCCACCGTCCAGGACCTCCATGTGGAGGGGCAGGACGCGACCTCGCCCGCGCTGCTGGTCGAGGACGGCACCCCGGAGCTGTCCGATCTGCGGATCTCCACCCGGTCCGCCGCCGGTCTGGAGGTCCGGGGCTCGGCGCGGCCCACCGTGCGCCGGTGCACCGTGGACAATCCGGCCGGTGTCGGCATCGCCGTACTGGACGGCGCGGGCGGTGTGTTCGAGGAGTGCGAGGTGGTCGCGGCGGGCCAGGCCGGTGTCTCGGTGCGCGGCGGCGGTCACCCCCGGCTGGAGCGGTGCCGGGTCCACCACGCCTCCGGGGCGGGTCTGGCGGTCACCGGCGAGGGCAGCGGGCTGGAGGCCATCGGCTGTGAGATATACGAGGTCAAGGGCGCGGGTGTGCAGATCGCCGCGCGCGCGTCGGCCCATCTGACCGACTCCACCGTGCACCGCACATCGGCCGACGGGGTCACCCTGGACACGGATGCCGTCCTCACGCTCTCCGACTGCGACATCCACGACATCCCGGAGAACGCGATCGATCTCCGCTCCCGTTCCGTGCTGACGCTCACCCGGTCCACCGTGCGCCGCTTCGGCCGCAACGGCCTGTCGGTGTGGGACCCGGGCACCCGGGTGGACGCCAACCAGTGCGAGATATACGACAGCACGGGCGACTATCCGGCGGTCTGGATCAGCGACGGGGCGACCGTGGTGCTGGACGCCTGCCGGGTGCACGACGTGCCGGACGCGCTGTTCGTGCTGGACCGGGGCTCGCGGGTCGATGTGGTCGACAGCGATCTCTCCCAGATCCGCAACACGGCGGTGTCGGTGAGCGACGGCGCCACCGCCCAGCTGGACGACTGCCGGATCAGGGAGGCGTCCACCGGCGCCTGGTTCCGGGACCACGGCAGCGGCGGCACCCTGGCGGGCTGCACCATCGACGCGGCGCAGACCGGGGTGATCGTCACCAAGGGCGCCGACCCGGTGATCGAGCGCTGCACGGTCACCTCGCCGGCCGAGGCGGGGTTCTATGTGTCGGCGGAGGGCCGGGGCACCTTCCGGAACTGCCGGGTGACCGGCAGCGGGGGCTATGGCTTCCATGTGATGGACGGCTGCCGCACCACCCTCAGCCGGTGCCGCACCGAGCGGTGCGCGCGCGGGGGGTACGAGTTCGCCGATCCGTCCCTGCTGCTGGTGGAGGACTCCACCAGCGACGAGAGCGGGGTGCGCGCCGCGGCCGAGCCGGTCTCCCCGCTGTCCGCTCCGCTGTCCTCCACCAGTGTGCTGGGCCCGGTGCTCCCCCAGCCCGTCCCTCTTCCCGCGCCCGCCCCCGGGCCGGCCGCCCCGGCGCCGCCGCCCGACCCCGGGCCCCGGCGCTCCCCGGAGGCGGTTCTGGGCGAACTGGACGCGCTGGTCGGCCTGGAGAGCGTCAAGCGCGAGGTGCGCTCGCTGACCAACATGATCGAGGTGGGCAGGCGCCGCCAGGAGGCGGGGCTCAAGGCCGCCTCGGTCCGCCGCCATCTGGTCTTCACCGGCTCCCCCGGCACCGGCAAGACGACCGTGGCCCGGCTGTACGGGGAGATCCTGGCCGCGCTCGGGGTGCTGGAGCGGGGCCATCTGGTCGAGGTCTCCCGGGTGGACCTGGTCGGTGAGCACATCGGCTCCACCGCGATCCGCACCCAGGAGGCGTTCGACCGGGCGCGCGGCGGGGTGCTCTTCATCGACGAGGCGTACGCCCTCTCCCCCGAGGACTCCGGCCGGGACTTCGGCAAGGAGGCCATCGACACCCTGGTGAAGCTGATGGAGGACCACCGGGACGCGGTCGTGGTGATCGTCGCCGGGTACACCGCGGAGATGGAGCGGTTCCTGTCGGTGAACCCGGGGGTGGCGTCCCGGTTCTCGCGGACCATCACCTTCCAGGACTACCAGGCCGATGAGCTGCTCAGGATCGTCGGCCAGCAGGCCGACGAACACGAGTACCGGCTCGCGGACGGCACGGACGAGGCGCTGCTGAAGTACTTCACCGCCCTGCCCAAGGGGCCCGCGTTCGGCAACGGCCGCACGGCGCGCCAGACCTTCGAGTCGATGGTCGAGCGGCACGCGGGCCGGGTCGCGGAGCTGAGTGACGCGGACACCGACGATCTGACCCTGCTCTACCCGGACGACCTCCCCGAGCTGTCCTGATCCCGCCGGGACCGCTGAGCCGGCGGGGACCCGGGGGCCTGCGGAGGCCGCGGGTCCTGCGGGGACGGCGGGGCCTGCGGGGGGATGCCCGGGTGGAGCCGGTCCAGCAGTCCCCGGCGCTCCAGGGCGAAGGCCGGGTCCGCCTGGTAGTCGCCGTGGCCGAGGATCGGTTCGGGCAGAGGGTGGCTCCGGGACCGGCCGTAGACCACCGGGTCCTTGAGCACCGCGCGGTCCACCGCCCGGTGCCGGCCCTCGGGTCCGACGAGCACCGGACCGCCGATCGGGTCGGTGTGCCGCCAGAGATTGCGCCAGCAGTCGACCTCCCCGCGCAGCTGGTGCAGGGCGGTCGGCCCGAAGTAGGCGGGGAACCAGCGGCCGTAGAGGCGCTCCAGGGGTGAGCCGTAGGTGAGCAGCGCGACCCGGCTGCGGGTGGCGGGGGGCAGCTGCCAGACGGCGGACGCGGCCAGCACGCTCCCCTGCGAGTGCCCGGAGATGACGAGCCGTCCGCCGGTCCGCTCCGTCCAGGTGCACATGCGCCAGGTGAGGTCCGGGACGGCGCGCTCGGCGTAGCACGGGGGCGCGAAGGGATGTGCGGCACGCGGCCAGAACGTGCCGACGTCCCAGAGGATGCCGATGGTCCGGCGGGCGGACGGGTCGCGGTAGGCCCGGCGGCCCCAGGTGACGAACAGTATGAAACCGAAGCCGATCAGCCAGGAGCCGATGGCCTGCGCGGCCTCCGCCGCCGACTCGGCGAAGCCGCTGTCCCCGAAGGCCTCGCCGGGGACCTTGCCGCTCGCCCACGCCCCCGCGACCGCTCCGGCACCGAGCAGGAGGGTGGCGCCGGAGAGGATGCCCACAACCCTGGGGGCGGTGTCGGTGAGTCCGGCCCGGGCCCGGGTGCCGGCGATTCTGCGGGTGCGGATGGGGTCGGGCCGCCAGATGCCGGAGTCCGAGACGGCGACCTCGCGCAGGGCGTACTCGTCCTCGACGACCCGGGCGAGGCGCCGGCCCCGGCGCCAGGTCCGGGCGCACAGATAGCCGAGGGGCAGAAGCAGGACGATCAGCAGCACCGGGATGACCGACGCCAGCCAGCTGAGGAGCACGGGGGGCCCGGGGATGGTGCCGTCGCCGTCCATGCCGGGGGTGCCCGGTCCGTCCAGCCAGTCCGCGACCCGCTGGGCGATGCCACCGCTTATCACCCCGCCGAGGGCGCAGGCGAGCATGGCGACGGCCGGGCCGCCCAGCCCCCGCAGCGCGGAGCGCGGGTGCCGGGCGCGGCGCTGGAGGAGCAGCGCGGCACCCGCCAGCGCGACGGCCAGGACACCCTGGGAGAGGACGATCAGCCGGAAGGCCCACTCGTCACCCGGGAGCATGCCCCGGGAGGCCCAGCCGGGCCGGTCCCACAGGGCGTGGAGGAGGGAGAGGACGAGGATCGCCAGCGCGCCCGCGGGCATGGCGGTGACGGCGGCCCGCTCGAAGCGGGCATCGAACCGCCGCTCGCTGCGGCCCCTGCGGATCACGATCCACACCACGAAGACGAAGGCGAGGACGAGCGCGATCTCCAGGGCCCGGCCGGCGAGGTCGAGGAGGGTGCTGTCGCCGTCCCGGTCGTGGCGGGCGGCGGGCGCGGCGACGGCGGCGGCGATGGTGAGCAGGCCGGCCGCGGTGTGCGCCGCCCTCAGCCGGGCGACGAGCCGGCGCCCGTACCAGAATCCGGGCCGGCCCAGCGCGGGTCTGATGACGGGCGGACCCGCCCCGGCCGGCTCCCCGGCGCTCTCTTCCTCCTCGTCCTCCCGCTCGTCCTCTTCCTCTTCGTCGTCCTCGTCGTCCTCCTCGTCCGGGTCGTGGTCGTCGTCGTCACGCGGGCCCGTGTCGCCCTCGGCCACATCCATCCCGGTGGGCGGGCGCTGGGACTCGTAGGCGTTCCAGGTGCGGTGGGAGAGGTACCAGAGCAGGGTCACCAGCCCGGTGGGCAGCAGCGAGGCGAGCGCGAGCCGCCGGCCGGGCTGTGACCACCAGCCGCCCTCCGCGCTGGAGAGAAAGCCGAGCCAGTCCCGCTCGCGCGCGCACTCCGGGGTGCCCGCGCACTGCCAGGCCAGCAGATCGAGCGTCACCTCGCAGGCGGCGGCCGTGATCAGCACGGTGAGGCTCAGCGCGATCAGCCGCACCAGCACCCCGTACAGCCGGGTCGTGCGGATGAGCCCCTTGGCGCGCGGGCGCATCCAGTGCGCGAGGTTGACGACCATGAAGGGGAGCAGCAGCAGCCACAGGGCGCGGGCGCTGTTGCCCGAGGTGAGGTTGGACCAGCAGTACGCCTCGGGGATGGGCTCGTCCCGGTGCTCGCCGGGGCGGCTCTCGGCCTTCTCGTCGTCGGCGCGCCGGAAGACGGCCGCCTGGGCGTCGCCGGTGATCCGGACCGTGCGGGGGTCGCCGAGCATCTCCTGCGGGGTGGTTCCGCCGACACCGTGGACCAGGAGTTCCAGCGCCGGGCCTTCGCCTCGCGGAGCCGGAGTTGCTGAGGACACTTCTGTCACTCGCCCTCTCGATGATAGGGATCGACCGGTGCGCGACCGCACGGCACCGCATGCCTCAGGGTCCCGGACCGGGACAGTTCACCGCATGGCCCTCACCGAATCTCCGCGAGTCTCGGGGGAGGGGGCCGTGAGAGGATGTGACGCTTTGAGCCGCTGGCGGAGCGTACGACGGAAGACGACGACGTGGAAGGACCGGTCCCGGTAGTGACCGACCATCAGAACCTGCTCGCCGAGCAGCGGCGTGCCCTGATCCTCGACGAGGTGCGCAGGCGCGGCGGGGTCCGGGTCAATGAGCTGACCCGGAAGCTCAATGTCTCCGACATGACCGTGCGCCGGGATCTGGACGCGCTGGCCCGCCAGGGGGTTGTCGAGAAGGTCCACGGCGGCGCGGTGCCGGTGGTGGAGGCGAGCACCCACGAGCCGGGGTTCGAGGCCAAGTCCGCGCTGGAGCTGAGCGCGAAGGAGGACATCGCCCGGGCCGCCGCGCGGATGGCGGCGCCCGGCAGCGCCATCGCGCTCTCCGGCGGTACGACCACCTTCGCCCTGGCCCACCATCTGCTGGAGGTCCCGGATCTGACGGTGGTCACCAACTCGGTCCGGGTGGCGGATGTGTTCCACACGGCCCAGCGGCCGGGCCCGACGGGCGCGCCCCGGCCGGGTGCGGCGACGGTGGTGCTCACCGGAGGGGTGCGCACGCCGTCGGACTCGCTGGTGGGGCCGGTGGCCGATCAGGCGATCCGTTCGCTCCACTTCGATGTGCTCTTCCTGGGCGTGCACGGGATCTCGGTGGAGGCCGGGCTCTCCACGCCGAATCTGGCGGAGGCCGAGACCAACCGCCGCTTCGTGCAGGCCGCGCGGCGGGTGGTGGTGGTCGCCGACCACACGAAGTGGGGCACGGTCGGGCTGAGTTCCTTCGCGGAGCTGACCGAGGTGGACACGCTGGTGACGGACGCGGGTCTGTCGCCGCGCGCGCGGGAGGAGATCGCCGAGCATCTGCCGGGGCTGCTGCTCGCGGGCGGGTCCGGGGACGAGGAACCGGAGGGCGACGGATGAACGGACGGGTACGGGGAGCGGCGCGCCGGACGGCGGTGTTCCGGCTGACGCGCGCGGTGCCGCTGCCCGCCGGGGAGGTGTGGCGGCGGGTCACCGACTGGCGGGCCCACGCGGCGCAGGTGCCCCTCACCTCGCTCGCGTCGGTGACCGCCGGACCCGCCCGGGTGGGCACGGTGTTCGTGGTGCGCTCGGCGCTGGGCCGGGTCCGCTTCGACGATCCGATGGAGGTCGTCCGCTGGGAGCCGCCGGGCGGGGGGTCCGGGATCTGCCGGCTGGAGAAGCGCGGCCGGGTGGTCCTGGGCTGGGCGGAGATCGAGGTCGCCCCGCGCGGTCCGGGCTCGGTGGTGGTCTGGACGGAGGAACTGCGCCTCCGCGGGGTGCCCGCGCTGCTGGACCCGGTGGTCACCCGGGTGGGCCGGAGGGTGTTCGGGCGCGCGCTGGACGGGCTGCTGCGGGGCCCCGGCGAGCCCTAGGCCGTCTCTTTCGGATCGTGCCGGGGCTCGCGAGCCCCGGCACCGCGCCTCGCCGATCCGGCCTGCTCCGAGAGAAGCTCCCCAGGGCGACGGCCGG